>CAYUGW010000271.1:0-6125 GCA_964444245.1 uncultured Blastocatellaceae bacterium
CATAACCGATCTTGCGGAAATCTTCCGCGCTCATATCGCCTTTTTCCGGTGCAAAGACACCTGAAATTTTTTCGTCTTCAGTTTTCATATAAATTTTATTTTGATCGGCAATTTATTGTTCGCCAATCTTGCCGAAAAGTTTAACAGTTTCTTTTTATATTTCTATTTTACAGAAATTTAATGACTTGTCGTGCAATTGTTTTTAAAATCGGCTACAATGCTTTGAATTTCTAAAACTTTCCCTAATTGAACGGCGTATCACGTCAAACGATTCAAGGCAAACAAATTTTATTACGCAATAATTCTAAATCTGCGAGGTATTTATGAAAAGTAAAGTCTTCAAATATGTGCTTTCTTTAATGGTTGCTCTGGTATTGTCAATTTCCGTATCGGCTCAGGATAATCAAACCGCTTCAACGAATTCGACGGCATCTAAAGACGCGCAATTAAAAGCTCAAATCGAAAAGAACTTGACGGCTAAGGGTTGCAATGATGTTCAAATTGCGGTCAAAGACGGAGTTACCACTGCAACGGGTACCGCTCCAAAAGAAAAACTGTCTGATTGTGCAGCGGCTATTCAAGAAGGAAATTCCGGCAAAATTGAAAATCAAATTAAAGAGGAAGGCATCGACAAAAAGATTGATAATGCCTTTAAACCCATAGCCGATTGGTGGGGCTGGCTGGTTTTTTATCCGATTTACGAAGGCGTTCCGATTGTGCTGGTTCTATTGATATTCGGCGCGGCGTTTTTTACCGTTGTCTTCGGTTTTGTCAATATCCGGTTGTTTCCATTGGCTTTGCAGGTTGTCAGAGGGAAATATGACGACATCGAACACGCCCGAGCCGATCCGAAAGCGGCGGTTCACATCACCGAGAGCGGCGACGTGGTTGATACGATCAGAGATGAAGGTCACGACGGCGAAGTCAGCCATTTTCAGGCTCTCGCTACGGCGGTTTCCGGCACGGTCGGTTTGGGAAATATTGCGGGCGTGGCGGTGGCGATTGCCATCGGCGGTCCGGGCGCAACGCTCTGGATGATTGTTGCCGGACTTTTAGGAATGAGTTCAAAATTCGTCGAATGTACGCTGGGCGTTAAATACCGCGACATCGAGGCGGACGGAACAGTCTATGGCGGACCGATGTATTATCTTTCAAAAGGTTTTGCCGACATCGGTTATTCAACTGTCGGAAAGGTTTTCGGTATATTTTTTGCGATTATGTGTGTCGGCGGTTCGTTCGGCGGCGGCAATGCTTTTCAGTCAAATCAAGCAACCCAGCAACTTACAACGATGACCGGAATGGACGGCGGCGCAACCAGAACCATTATCGGAATAATTATGGCGATTTTGGTCGGAATCGTGATCATCGGCGGCATCAAGCGCATTGCGAGAGTGACCGAAAAGCTCGTTCCGGCAATGGCAATTATTTATGTGATTGCTTCGCTCGTTATTATTCTGTTTCATTTTACCGAAATTCCCGCCGCGTTTATGCAGATAATTTCCGGCGCATTTACGCCTGAAGCCGGAGTCGGAGGTATTATCGGCGTTATCATTCAAGGTTTCCGCCGTGCGGCTTTTTCAAACGAAGCGGGCGCAGGTTCGGCGGCAATCGCGCACTCGGCGGTCAGCACGAAATATCCGGCGAGTGAAGGAATCGTTGCTCTGCTCGAACCGTTTATCGATACGGTCGTTATCTGCACACTGACGGCTCTGGTCATTGTTCTATTCAATATGAACAACGAATTTTTCGTATATGGCGCGGTTGAAGGCAGTCAGGTTTTGATTGACGGCGCACGCGTCGGCGGAGTAGATTTAACATCTCGCGCTTATGATGATGTCTTGCCGGGCTTCCGGTATGTTCTAACGATTGCGATTGTCTTGTTTGCCTTCTCGACAATGATCTCGTGGGCTTATTACGGATTGCAATCCTGGAAATATCTGTTCGGACGCTCAACAGCGGCTGATCTGACCTTCAAATTCCTGTTTCTGGTATTTGTCGTGATCGGTTCGGCAGCTTCGCTCGGTTCGGTCATTGATTTTTCGGACGCGATGATCTTTGCGATGGTTTTCCCGAATATGATCGGGCTGTTTTTCCTGTTTCCAAAGGTCAAGGAAGAACTTGTCAGATATTTAGCGGCGATAAAACCGTCTAAATAACTTATAAAATCAATAGAGTGCGGATAGATGAAAGATTCTAAATTCATCTATCCGCATTGAATCTCTGATTTTATCGGCAGTTGAGTTGTTTTAAACGGGTTTTTGAAACTTGGTTGAATTTTTTTTCTTTAGTAACAGAAGTTAAATAACTCACCTTACGCAATTTTTGAAAATTTAGCCCGCGTAGCGGGTGAAAGCCTGTAGCCCGTAGCGTGAGCTACGGGAACAAGTTTTAAAATCGTCAAAGCCCGTGTAAACAGGCGACAGATTAAAACCCAACAGAAAAATCTGTCGCTACCAACGATAGCTTTGAATTCAATTATTCAAATTCCCACAGCTTTGCGCTGTGGGCTACACGCTGCTGCCATCTCCGATGGCTAAATTCTTATATTGCGTAAGGTGAGTTAATTAATACAAAGTTGCTCAAAAAAAATGATAATCGTTAAGTATGCGGTCTTTATTGACCGCTTACTTCGATTTCATCAAACACCGGCGGTAAAAGACCTCCTACTTAACGATTAAGTTTTTTTAATTTTATTCACTCAGCATGGTTTAACATTACCCGTTTTGAAGAAAGCGGGCGCAGAGCAAACACTTCCCAACCTGAAAATATGTTTAGCTTATATTTTTCCGACTTATCTTGAATAAAGATAAGGTTTTATCAAAATTCTTACTAATAATTTCAGGTTGGGAAGGGCTACAGCTTTGCGTTCGCTTTTGCCAATATTATTTGTTTCGGTATAAATATATTTACACAATACTTTTTCCTGAAACAAAAACAAGCGGACGTGAAATTTCACGTCCGCTTGTTTTTGTTAAATTCTTCTCCGCTTTGTTATTGCGGCGGAGCAGGTATTTGCTGCTGCTGTTGCTGCTGCATAATCTGTTGTTGAATTTGCTGTTGAAGCATTTCCTGCTGCGAAGGCGCTGAAGTGGTCGGAAGTGCGTCGAGCTGTGCCATAGCCTCTTTATAGATCGTGATTTCGCCGGCAGTCTCCATTTCGCGCTGGCGGCTTGCCAGATAATCGGAGTAAACCTGTTGGCGTTTGCCCTGCACCATCGATTCGGTCAATTGATCGCGCTGTTTGGCAAATTCTTCCATATTGGCTTCTTCGCGTTTATTTACGCCGACGATAAACCAGTTTTCACCGATGTTTACCGGTGTTTTTGTAACTTCGCCGTCTTTCAGATTATAAATAGCATCTTCGAGAGCTTCGGAAGTCGTCGCGGTCGGACCTTGACCGAGCGGCGAACCGATAACAAAACTTTTCGATTCCTGCGCCTTCAAACTGCTGCTCTCAGCAGCGGCATTCAAACCGCTCGCCGAACCTGCATTCGCGGCAATTTGCTTGGCGATTTCTTCAACGCGCGTCCGCGCTTGTTCGAGCTTTAAGGCTTCCGTAACTTTTTCACGGACTTCCGCAAGTTCGGCATCACGCGGTTCGCGTTTTTCGACCAGAAGCGGAATGGCAAACCCGTTCGGAACGGGGATTTTATCGTCAACATCATTCGGGTTTTCCAGTCTGGCGATGCCTTGCTCGAATTGATCGGAAACGCCGATGTCTTTAACGTCATCGCCGGGTTTTACAAAACCCGTTTCTTTAATCATTGTGTCAACGCTCATATTCGCCTGCGAAGCAAATTCGGCGGCGACTTTCTGCACGTCTTTTTCCGCCTTCAAACGCTCGGTAACTTTATTGGCAAGTTCGGCGGCGGCGGCATATGCGCGGCGGTTTCGCATACTTACATCGAGTTCTTTTTTAGCCGTTTCCAGAGTTTTCGGAACTGCTTCGCCGCGCCGCAGGATAAAATATCTGTTTTCGTATTTGATCGGTTCGCTGACATCGCCGGGCTGCATTGTCAGAAGCCGCTGATACGGATCGGTCGGATTTGCCGGATTTTCACGAATCAAACCGGGAATTTTCCCGCCGGTCGAAGCGGTTGCGGCATCTTCGGATTGTCCTTTGGCGAGTTCGCCGAAGGCTTCTTCGGAAATTTTTCCTCCGTCTTTTCTGGCTTGGGCGACAAGCTCGTTAGCCTTTTGCGAAACTTGCTGTTCAAATTCGGGTTTTGCCACGCGCAGAACGATCTGCTGACCATTAACTCCGGCAATCCTTTTGTCTTCGGGCAGTTTATCGAATTCGGCTTTAATGTCTTCGTCCGAAATTGTTAATTTTTCGCCGATCTTTGCGGTGTTCAGGAAAATATAACGAATTTTCTTTTGCGGCATACCGATATAGTAGCTTTGTTTGTTTTTATCGAAATATGCCTGTAGTTCTTCATCCGAAGGCTTTAAGGTCTGCGCCAGATCCGTAACCGTAACGGGAACATAACTTAAATCGAACTTGGTGTTTTTTCGCTTGTAATCGTCCAAAACCTCCGTTTCGGAAACGGTCACGCCGGAAGTCAGAAAGGCTTCGAGCTTTTGACCGCTGATATCGTCGCGGATAAGTTGTTCGAAATCCGCGACGCTGCCGAATTGTCTGGAGACATTGTTTTCGTACACCGCTTGGTCGAACGGCTTTCCGTCAGTGGGTTTAAATTGCTCACGAATCTGCGCGGCAACTTCCGCATTCGTCGCAGTCAAACCGAGGCGTTTGGCTTCGACGCGGATAATTCGATCACGAATCATTCTGTCAAGCGTCATTTTGGCGGGAAAAGCGCCGCCGCCGAATTGGCTCATCGTTTCCCGTTGCCGCACAATTTCGGCAATCGTGATCGTTTCACCGCCGACGCTCGCAACCGTTTCGTCACTACGCGACAAATCCGTTGTGATATTTCCGGTCGGCGCGTAGAACAAAACCATGCTGGCGACCAATACAACTGCAAAAAGTAAAAGAACGAAATTTCTCGCTCTTTCCATACGTTTGAAAAACTTTAACATCTTTTAGTTTCCTGTATATTGAAGAATATTTTTAAGTTGTCATCTGGGACAAACCGCGATTTTATCAGATAACCCGTCAAAATCCAATACGGCGGCGGTTAATCTCACATTTTTATCTATGATGCACGGAATAAACTTGCAGTTTGACATCAATTATTTAATGATGGTTCGAGTCTAGCGAGTCTGTTGAGTCTATTGAGTCTGTCGAGTCTTTTGATTTATAAATCCTGGACTCTCGCTAGACTCAACAGACTCAATAGATTCGACAGACTTGACAGACTCGATAGACTTAAAAAAAAGAATGATAAATAAGGAAATAAAATGTGTCGGCATTGTCGTCAAACCGAGTGACGAAGAAGCCTGGGCGACCGCTTGCGAATTGCCGGACTGGTTTAAGGCGCGCGGAATTTCCGTGGTCGGCGAACCGCGCCGCGAAGCCGAAGTCTGCGAATTTGAAGCGATTGACGTTGAAAAATTTAAAAAAGACGTTGATTTGATCGTCGTCCTGGGCGGCGACGGCACGATGATTTCAACCGCACGCCTGACGGGCGAAAGGGAAGTTGTGGTTTTGGGCATCAATTACGGAAGTCTCGGTTATCTGACCGAATTCCGCATCGAAGAAATGTATCCCGCGCTCGAAGCGATTCTCGAAGGAAATTATCAAACCGATGCCCGCGTCATGCTCGATGCCGAAATCTGGCGCGGCGATGAAAATCTCGCTTCCGGCAGAGTTTTAAATGATGTCGTCATCAACAAAGCGGTTTTGGCGCGGATTATCGAAGTCGAAGTAAGCCTGAATAATCTTTTCGTCAATTCTTTCCGCGCCGACGGGCTGATAATTTCCACGCCGACAGGTTCGACCGCGTATAATCTTTCGGCGGGCGGACCGATCATTTATCCTTCGATGAACGCCGTCGTTCTCACGCCGATCTGCCCGTTCACTTTAACAAATCGCCCGATTGTTATGCCCGACACGGCGGAAATCAGTCTGCGCCTGATAAATGAAAGCGACGGCGTTGTGCTGACCTTAGACGGACAAGTCGGCTATCAAATGCAAACGCACGATTGCGTAAAAATCCGCAAAA
>CAYUGW010000272.1:0-6123 GCA_964444245.1 uncultured Blastocatellaceae bacterium
AAGCCGTACATTCTTTCCTGTTCCATAAAAATGACGGGATTGTTATCACGAATCGAAGATTTAAGCAGACCTTTCGCATCTGCGGCGGTCGAAGGCATCACGACTTTTAAGCCGGGAAAGTTCGCATAAAACGCTTCGAGCGCCTGCGAATGCTGGCTTGAGACCTGATACGCCGAACCGTTCGGACCGCGAAAAACGATCGGAACATTAAACTGTCCGCCCGACATATAGAGCATTTTCGCCGCGTGATTGATGATCTGATCAGCCGCGAGAATCGAAAAATTAAATGTCATAAATTCGATCACGGGGCGAAGTCCAGCCATCGCCGCGCCGACTCCGACCGCCGCGAAACCGAGTTCGGTAATCGGCGTGTCAACCACGCGTTTATCGCCGAATTCCTTCCAAAGCCCGCGCGTAACTTTATACGCACCGTCATATTCGGCGACTTCTTCGCCCATCACAAAGACGTTTTCGTCTCTTAAAATTTCTTCGCGTAACGCCTGGTTCAGCGCGTCGCGGATTGTCATTTCTGCCATAAAATTTTTATTTTCAAATTAACGCAAAGCCGCGAAGCCGCAAAGCCGCAAAGTTTTGCAAAAATATTTTCTTTGCGCTCCTAGCGTCTTTGCGCCTTCGCGTTAAAATTTCTTACTAATCTGCATAAATATCCGTAAATAATTCCGATTCATCCGGGAAAGGACTATTTTCCGCAAAATCAACCGCCTTTTGCGTAGCTTCTTTTGCTTGCGCTTCGATTTCTTCAAAATCCTTGTCGGTGAAAATCTTCGCTTTTTTCAAAGTTTCTTTAAAAAGCACGATCGGATCGCGTTCCTGATATTTTTTGATCTCGTCGGTCGTGCGGTATTTGCCCGGATCGCTCATCGAATGTCCCATATAGCGGTAGGCGCGGATTTCCAAAAGTGTCGGCAGAGAATCTTTCCGCGCTCTTTCGATTGCCCGCTCGGCTGCTTCGCGCACGGCTAAAACATCCATTCCGTCAACGAATTCGCCCGCCATTCCGTAGCCTTCGGCTTTTTTGGCGATGCTCGAAATGCTCATCGCGCGGGTTTGCGAAGTTCCCATTCCGTATTTGTTGTTTTCGCAAATATAAATAATCGGCAGTTTCCACAATTGCGCCATATTCAGAGATTCGTGAAAAATCCCCTGATTGACCGCCGCTTCGCCGAAAAAGCAGAGCGTTACATTATCCGTGCCTTTATATTTCTGCGCGTAAGCCATTCCCGTGCCGACACCGATCTGTCCGCCGACGATGCCGTGTCCGCCGAAAAATCCTTTTTCCTTGGAAAACATATGCATCGAACCGCCCTTGCCTTTCACATTGCCGCCGGCTTTTCCGTAAAGCTCAGCCATTACGGCTTCCGGCGTGATTCCGGCAACCATCGCCTGTACGTGGTCGCGGTAAGATGTGATGACATAATCGCCTTCTTTGAGTGCCATCTGCGTTCCGATGGAAATCGCTTCCTGCCCGATATACAGATGACAAAACCCGCCGATTTTTCCGATGCGGTAAACTTCGGCGCATTTTTGTTCGAAAACTCTGCCCAAAACCATCATATAGAGCATATCGCGCAAGAGTTCACGATCGAGTTTTTTGACGGACGCGAGTTGAGATTTCTGGCGTTTATCAAATTCGGCTTTTGCCTGTTTGGCATCGACTTCTTCGGTTAAACCCTTTTCGGCGTTTATTTCGGCTTTGGTCGTATGTTTTTTCGAACCGTTGTTTGAAGCCGCGTTTGGTTTGGTCGCAGTCTTTTTTGGCGTTGTCGTCTTTGGCAAAACTTATTTCCTCCGCGCCGCTCTTGGAATAAAAATCGGCGCAATTTACTTATTAAATTCAGATTGAAAAATCAAACTTAAATTATAAGCGAGAGAAAGCCGTTTGTGCAAAAACGAAACGGTTATCAATTTTTACAATTATCAAATTTAATAAACTTAATGATAAAATCACATATAAATTTGCCGCCCGTAAAATATCGGATTTCTGCAAGGCAAACTGAAAAGAAAATTTATTATCAAAGAGCAAATATGTTTTCGGCTTCCAAATTAAAATTAATTGTGTTCATCGGTTTGATTTTTTTGATTTTACCGCTAAATTCCTACGCGCAAAATCCGGTTTCGTGGACGATTGAATCCGACGCGAAAGGGAAACGGCTGAAACAAAACGAAAAAACGGAAGTTAAATTACGGGCAAAAATCGAAGCAAGCTGGTATTTATACGATCTGGAACAACCCGGCAAAGGACCTTTCCCGACAAAAATAACCGTTCCCGAAGGCACTTCTTTCGCGCTCGAAGGCGATCCGAAATCGGTCGGCGCGAGTGAAAAATACGATCCCAATTTTAAAATAAATACGCGAACATTTGCCGAAACCGCCGAATTTATCGTTCCGGTCAAAGCGACCGGCGACGCTAGCGGCGACGATCTGGCGATCAATGTACGCTATCAGGTTTGCGACGACAAGGTTTGTCTTCCGCCGAAAACCGTTAAAGTTTCGTTTGCGGGATTTGAAGATGTTAAGAAGTCCTTGGTCAACAGTCCTTCGTCAGTTGCCGAAAACCAAAATACGAATAATTCGGTTGCGACTGAGAACAATCAGCAACGGACAAATGTCAACGGACAAATGACAACCGATCTCTGGAGTTTTATCTGGCTGGCAATCACGCTCGGCGCATTGTCGCTTTTAACGCCGTGCGTGTTTCCGATGATTCCGATCACGGTTTCGTATTTTACCAATCATTCATCGGGCAGCCGCCAAAAAGCGGTCAAACTCGCCACCGTTTATTCTTTGGGAATTATCGCGACTTTTACGATTTTGGGAATGCTTCTGGCGATTTTCGTCGGCGCGGCGGGAATCAATCTTTTTGCCGCAAATCCGTGGGTAAATATTCTGATCGCCGGAATTTTTCTGTTTTTCGCATTCAATCTTTTCGGCGCGTATGAGATCACTATTCCGACAAGCGTTTTGACAAAACTCGACGGTTTGACGCGCAGCAAGGAGGGCGAAGGCAGCGGAATAGTCGGCGCACTTTTAATGGGCTTGACCTTTACTCTGACGAGTTTTACCTGTACATCGCCCTTTGTCGGCACGATTCTGGTGACGGCTTCGAGCGGCGAATGGCAGATGCCGCTCGTCGGAATGCTCGCTTTTTCGACTATTTTTGCTCTTCCGTTTTTTGTTCTCGCACTTGCCCCGCAGCTTGTTTCAAACTTGCCGCGCGCCGGCAGCTGGATGAATTCGATCAAGGTGACGATGGGGTTTCTGGAAGTTGCGGCGGCGATGAAATTTATCTCGAATGTGGATTTGATCTGGAAATGGGGGATTTTTACGCGCGATGTCGTGCTTTCGACCTGGATCGCCATCGGCATTATTCTGGCGATTTATCTTCTTGGGAAATTCCAGCTGCCGCACGACTCGAAACCCGAAAGAATCGGCGCGATCCGCGTGATGTCGGCGGTTGTGAGCCTGGCAATCAGTTTTTATCTTTTAACCGGACTTTTCGGTGCTAAACTCGGCGAACTCGAATCGTTTCTGCCGCCTGATCTGGAAGGGAATTCGGCAAGAATGTTCGGCAATGCACGCGAAGAATTTTCCTGGATAAAAGACGATCTGGATAAAGCTCTGGCTCAGGCAAAGGCGGAAAATAAAAGAGTATTCGTGGACTTTACGGGCTACACCTGTACGAATTGCCGCTGGATGGAAGCGAATGTTTTTGTTAAAAAAGATGTCGAAGCCGAGATGTCGAAATTTGTTCTGACAAAACTTTTCACCGACGGCGAGGGAGAAATTTACGAACGCCAGCAGCAATATCAGGAAAAAAACTTTCAAACCGTCGCTCTCCCGTTTTACGCGATTTTAGAACCGGACGGCAAAACCGTTTCGACATTTCCCGGTCTGACCAGAAACGTCGGAGAATTTGTTGACTTTTTGAAGAAAGCGCAGAATAATTAACGGGTATTCTACATTAGACATTATCGGAAATAAAAAGATTGTTCACAAAGGGGTTCGCTATTCGTTGTTCGTTATTCGCTGTTAACTGATTTTCACGCGAAAATAACGAATAGTTAAAAGCGAATAACGAACAGTTTTTTCCATTTTTCTTATTTCCGATAATGTCTATTTAAAATTGAAAACCAAAGGACACAAAAAAAATGAGAAACTCTTTCCGCTTTTTCTTGTTCGCACCCGTATTTTTGCTCCTTTTTTCTATTTCTTCAAACGCACAGTTAAGCATTCGCACGATTGATGTGGCGGGCGACAGCATTTCAAAAGGCTTTAATGCGCGAAGTGCCGCGCCGTGTACAAATGCCGACGAGGAACAATCGAACTGGCTGACGAGCAATACCGACGGCAAAACAAATTGCGAGATCGGAAGCGAGGGCGTTTTCAGCGTCCGCGAACGGCTCGAATGTCAATTTAATATGCCGATTTCCGCCGCCAATCCGAATTCGGCACGTTCGGGCGCACAGATGCTGACCGATTTTTTTACGCAGGCGAATAGTATTAAAACCTACTTAAATACACAGCAATCACCGCGCCTGGCGGCGGTTTTTCTAGGTCATAACGACAGCTGCGCCGGAGTTAATACAAAGACGAATGCTTCGTGTTCCTCGACCGATCTCGATCCGAATAATTATTGCCGGACAAAAAACGAATCCTTCGAGCGCGAATTTCGCAAAGGTTTGGACGTTTTAATGTCGGTTTCCGACACGCGCATCGGCGTTGTCTCGCCGGTCAGAGTTTCCCAATTATGCAATTTCGGCAACAAGGCAAATTGCCAGCTTTTCGGAAATTGTTCGTTTCTTTGGGGACTTGCCAATATCTGCGGTTCTTTGACGAGCAATTGTTCGGAAACGAGAATCATTGATAATTACAATACGATGAAAGGCTTTCGCGAGATTTTAATGCGCGTAACGGCAGAATATGCTGCAATTCCTGCGGGCGGAACTTCGCCCGTTATCATCATCGGCGGCGAGATGGTCGGCGGCGGAATAAAAGCGGCGGGAACAACTTTTATTTACAGCGATGCGCCCTGGTTTTACCGTTTTAATTCCAGCGAACTTTCGTGTTGTGATTGTTTTCACCCGTCAACCGTCGGTCAAAACAAACTCGCCGAATTTATGACCGAAGGTTTGACTTGCACGACTCTGACACCTTGCTGCCGCGACACCGGAAACCCTCTGGTTGACGGCAAATGTATGCGAACCCAGGCAAAGAGAATTCATTACAACGGATTATTTTAATGCCGTTTCAGCCGGGAGCGCGGGCATCTTGCCTGCCCGTCCGTTCGAGGCTTTGCGAGAACGGACACACGCCATGATTTCTCGAAAGTTTCGGGTAATCGCGGCGCGTTTCGTTCTCGCAAAGCCTCGCACGATGCAGACAGGATGCCCGCGCTCCCGGCGTTTTTCACCTAAGGAATAAAAGCCGACGGAACGGGTTTATCCGTGGAAAAACCGAACTGCTGAATCAGAGTTCCGGCGGTTGTTCTCAGAATATACCAGGTTGCATCCGACGGGCGAAAAATCGCCGGATCGGTTTTTCCGTCGCCGTCATAATCACCCGGTGCGGGAATATCTCCCGAAGTGCCGAACGGGAATGAATAAAATGAAAAATCTTCGCTGCGCAAGATAAACCATTCGCCCGTCGAAGGTCGCCAGAATGCGATGTCAACTTTGCCGTCGCCGGTATAATCGCCCGGCACGGGCTTATCTGTTCCGACTCCGAATCTCGTTACAAAACCGCCGGCGGTTGAGCGATTCAGCCACCACTCGCCGGCTGACGGGCGAAAAATGGCGATGTCTGCTTTCCCATCGCCGTCATAATCGGCGGGTGTCGGTATGTCGCCGTTCGCACCGAATTGCTCGATTCTGGTTCCGGCGGATGACTGCAAAATAAACCAGGTTCCCGTTGAAGGACGGAAAATCGCCGGATCGGAAATGCCGTCGCCGTCGTAATCCGCCGGACGCGGAAAATCACCGTTTTGTCCGAACGGAAATGAATAGAATGTCGAATTTTCGCTGCGCAAGATAAACCATTCGCCCGAAGATGGTCGCCAGAATGCAATATCGGTTTTGCCGTCGCCGGTAAAATCAGCCGGAGTAA
>CAYUGW010000273.1:0-6113 GCA_964444245.1 uncultured Blastocatellaceae bacterium
GTAATCGGTTGTGTCGTGTGTGTCCCAGAATTCGGCTTCTTCTTCGTAGCTTTCAAATTCTTCGGGTATTTGCTCAGTTTGCTTCTTTTTGTCGTTCATACAAAAATGCGGAATATTTGACTTCTCGCATCAAATTATCCCGCATTTGAGAATCTAAATCAATTTAATTTTACGACGCTTACGGCGCGGCGTTTTTGACGGCTTCGGAACTAGGGTTCTAGCAAAAACAGATTTTTCTGAAGATAAACAAATAAAGTTTCAAAATAATGAAGAATCGTATTGCGGGCTTCCTGCGAGAATGAAAGAACTAAAAATAAATTTACTACTGCATTTATTAGTTGATTTTTCCAATCTTTTCTACCTATTTGGGGATTACTGGCTTCTTCCTTTAAATCATTTAGTTCGGACTTTATAATTTCCGTTAAATTTTGAATTTTTTCTGATGTAAAATCTTGACTGTTTATGATGTTAACAAGCTTATTTTGTAAATCATCTAACTGATTATTAATTAGCTTGATTTCATTTATATTAAATGGTTGATTATTTGGTTTAAAGCCAGTTTGGTTATGTTCTGAATGGTTCAGATTTGAAATAGTATCAAGAACAAATCCAATTTCTCTATTCAAATGTTCTACTTCCGTAATATTTACATCAATATATATATTAGGATAATTTGTTTTAACATAACTTTGTAAAGTGAAGAATCTACTAAAAATAGAATCTATCTCGTAATTACGTGAATCATTTTCAACCAAATGAATGTTATTTGCATCCTGTGTTTGATTTAGTTGCAGCGTTCTTTCGCTCTCTATAAATTTGTTAAGATATATCTGAAATGCTTTCAATTGAGCCAACAATTCTTTATTTTCCATAATTACTTTTTTAAACCAAAATGCAACTTAACTTTAAAAAGATATAATACTAAAAAATGTAAAATTAAATAAACAAAAGGCGATTCAAATCGAATCGCCTTTTTCTGTTACTTTTGCTTTTATTTATTCGGCTTTTGCCACCGCTTTATCGGGGACGGCGCGTTCGGCTTCGAGGGATTTGGTTTTCTCGAAGGTTTTGTTTGCCGGTTCGGGGCGCGGCGCGGCGAGTCCTAATTCCGGCGAACGCCAGAGGTTCGAGACGAGCAGTTCGCGGATGAAGGTCATTTCCTTCGGCAGACGGTCGTAGAGTTTGAAAAACAGTTCGTCGTGCGAAGCGATTTCCTTGAGCCACATATCGCGGTCTAAATCCATCACTTTGTCGAACTGTTCTTCGGTGAAATCTTCCATTCCGCGCCAGTCGAGATGTTCGTAACGCGGCTGCCAGCCCAAAGGTGTTTCAACGCCTTTCGACATTCCGCGTGAGCGTTCGACCACCCATTTCAAGACGCGCATATTGTCGCCGAAACCGTTCCAGAGAAATTCTCCGTTTTCGCCTTTTCTGAACCAGTTGACCGAGAAAATGCGCGGCGGTTCGGGAATCGAGCGACCGAAATCGAGCCAGTGCGAAAAATAATCGCCGATGTGATAACCCGCGAACGGAAGCATCGCAAACGGATCGCGGCGGACTTCGCCGATATTGCCGAATGCCGCAGCGGTCATCTCAGAACCCATCGTTGCCGCCATATAAACGCCGAATGCCCAGTTAAACGACTGCAAAATCAGCGGCACGACCGAATTTCTGCGTCCGCCGAAGATAAACGCCGAAACGGGAACGCCGTCGGGCGAATCGAAATGTTCGTCAACTACCGGGCATTGCGTGATCGGCGCGGTAAAACGTGCGTTCGGATGCGCGGCGGGTTTTTCGCTCGCCGGTGTCCAATCGTTGCCTTGCCAGTCAATCGCGTGAGCGGGTTTTTCGCCGTCCATTCCTTCCCACCAAATATCGCCGTCATCGGTCAGCGCGACGTTTGTGAAAATCGTGTTTTCCGTGATCGAATCCATCGCGTTCGGATTCGTTTTGTAATTCGTTCCGGGCGCAACGCCGAAAAATCCGTATTCGGGATTGATCGCGCGAAGTTTTCCCGTTTCGTCGGGTTTGATCCACGCAATGTCGTCGCCGACGGTCGTAACTTTCCAGCCTTCGTCCTGAAAAGGTTTCGGCGGAATGAGCATCGCGAAATTCGTCTTTCCGCAAGCCGACGGAAACGCCGCGCAAACGTAATCTTTTTTGCCGTCGGGCGATTCAACGCCGACGATCAACATATGTTCCGCCAGCCACCCTTCATCGCGTCCGATGGTCGAAGCAATGCGCAGCGCGAGACATTTTTTGCCCAAAAGCGCGTTGCCGCCGTAGCCCGAACCATACGAAGCAATCGAGCGTTCTTCGGGAAAATGAACGATATATTTATCCTTCGGATCGGGCGAACACGCCCACGCCACGTCTTCCTGACCTTCTTCGAGCGGCATTCCGACCGAATGCAGACAATGTACGAAATCGCCGTCGCCGAGTGCTTCGAGTGCCTGATCGCCCATTCGCGTCATAATTTTCATATTGACCACAACATATGGCGAGTCGCTTATCTCAACCCCGAATTGCGAGATCGGCGAACCGATCGGTCCCATACAAAACGGTATGACATACATCGTGCGACCCTTCATACAACCGGCGAATTTGTCGTTCAGAATCGTCTTCATTTCCTTCGGATTCATCCAGTTATTGGTCGGTCCGGCATCGCCTTTGGCGAGCGAACAAATGTATGTTCGATCTTCGACGCGCGCCACGTCCGACGGGTGCGAGCGCGCCAGAAACGAATTCGGACGCTTTTCGGAATTCAACCGAATAAAAGTTCCGGCTTCGACCATTTCTTCGCATAAACGGTCGTATTCTTCCTGCGAGCCGTCGCACCAGTAAACATTATCCGGTTGACAATGTTCGGCGGTTTTCGTGACCCATTCGATCAGTTCCTGATTTGTTACATTCGACGGAATATTTAAATTTGCCATAAATTTTTCTCCAGTAAAATAGCTTTTTAATATAGGTTTTGTGTAATTTTTAAATGCCAAACTATCTTAATAAAGTAGTTTTGGCAATATACTTATTGATGTTGTTCAGTATTTTGAACGCTTGTTTGATACTGCTAAAAAAATCGCGTTATAAATGTATCTTATCACAAGATAAATTATATGTAAGTTGCCGGGTTTTAATTGAGGTTTTTTTTTATATTCGGAAGTTATTGACCATTAGTTTTTTAAATTCGGTTTCATATAAATTTCTTCAAAATTTCCAACAAAAGACCGATAAATTGCTATTTTCAGATTAGTGCAAAAAATTGGAAATACAAACATTTATCTGGTATATTGAAAACATTCTCCGCAATTGTTTGAAATTTTTCATTGACCGGAAGATTTTGACATTGAATTAATTTATAAAACCCCTGCAATTTGTTGAAATGTTTTTGATTCAAAATAAAAAAGATATCTTTTTTATTTTGAATGCAACTTTAAAACAAATATTTCTATCAAAGACCGGGTTCAAAAATAGAAGTTTGGGGAAACTTTTATATTTTCTAATTTACAAAAATCTTACTGAAAGCCTTGCTTTACTCTATGCTCGAAATTGGCGTAATAAGCCTTTTCCGTCAGTCTTATTTTCTTCCCGAAAGACTGACATATTTTTGAAGATGTTAGCGGAGTTAAGATTTAATGAAGGAAGATGTAATCAAGGTATTACTTATATCAGACCACGAACAGGATTTCGTTTTAATCCGAAGTTTATTGAGTGCAATCAAGGGCGGTTGTTATAAATTGTCGCGTATTTCCAAATATGAAGATGCGCTAACGGCGATGCGAACAACCGATTTTCATATTCATCTGGTTGATTTTCATTTTCAGACGGAAAAAGGTTTGGATTTAATCCGGTTCGTCATCGCCGAAGGAAGCAAAACGCCGGTCGTGCTTTTGACAGGAAAAGATGACAAGGAAATTGATATTGAAGCGATGAAGATCGGTGTTTCGGATTATCTGATAAAATCCGAAATTGATTCGCTGACTCTGGAACGCACGATTCGATATGCGATCGAACATTCACGCACGGAGAATGCTCTGAGAAGTTCCGAAGAGCGTTTTCGTTCAGTTATTCAAAATCTTTCCGATATTATCGCTATTCTCGATGACGAATCGAGAATTACCTACATCAGCCCTTCAATCGAGCGTTCGAGCAAATTTCAGATAATCGAACTGCTCGGACGCAAGCTCACGGATTTTGCACATCCCGACGATGTTGAAAAAGTTTTCGATTTTCTCGAAGAAATAAAGAAAAATAAAGAAACCACATCGCTGATCGAATGGCAGATCGTGGATGCCGACGGAAGTTTTTATTATGTCGAAAGCGTCGGCATCAATCTTCTTGACGATCCGCACGTTTCGGGCATTGTCATCACGACGCGCAATATTACCGAACGAAAAACTCTCGAAGCGCAACTGATGCATCAGGCTTTTCACGATCCTTTGACGAATCTTGCCAACCGCGTTTTGTTCCGCGACCGCGTCGAACACGCTCTGATGCGTTATAAACGGCAGGAAACTCCGCTCGCGGTTTTGTTTCTCGATCTGGACGATTTCAAGAATATCAATGACAGTTTAGGACACGCCGCCGGCGATGAATTGCTCAAATCCGTCGCGGAAAGATTGATGGGCTGCGTCAGATTCGGCGACACTGTGGCACGCCTCGGCGGCGACGAATTTGCGATTTTGCTCGAAGATACCGAACAGGCAAATAATGCGATCACGATTGCCGAGCGCGTTTTGGAATGTGTTCTCGATCCGTTTAATGTCGAAGGTTACGACGTAATGGTCGGCATCAGCGTCGGGATTTCGTTCAGCAGTTCGGGCAAGGAAACCGCCGATGAATTATTGAGAAACGCGGACGTGGCGATGTATATTGCCAAAGACAGCGGAAAAGGGCGTTACACGATTTTTGAAAGTCAGATGTATGAAGCGATTTTGTCGCAGATCGAACTCGAAGCCGATATGCGCCGCGCCATCGAATGCGGCGAGTTTTTTCTGAATTATCAGCCGATTGTCCGCCTCGATACGAAAAAAGTCGCCGGTTTCGAAGCACTCGTGCGCTGGAATCATCCGCAACACGGCATTCTTTTGCCGGAAAATTTTATTCCGCTTGCCGAACAAACCGGATTGATCTTGCCGCTCGGCAAATGGATCGTTGCCGAATCTTGCCGGCAGGTCAAGAAACTGTTTGATAAATACAATCGGGAATTTTCGATGACGATAAATATTTCCGGCAAACAGCTTCAGCATCCCGGTTTTGCTACTGAAATCGCCGACGCGCTCGAAACTGCCGGAACGCTTCCGGCTTCGATAATTTTGGAAATAACCGAAAGCGTGATGATGCAGAACACGGAAGATATGCTCCGGCGGCTGCTCAAATTAAAATCGCTCGGTGTGCGCCTCGCTATTGATGATTTCGGAACGGGTTATTCTTCTTTGAGCTACTTGCAGCAATTTCCGATTGATATTCTGAAAATTGACAAAGCCTTTACCAAAGGAATCAATCACGGTGCGGAAAAATCCGCGGTTGCCCGGACGATTATCAGTCTGAGCGACACTCTGCAGCTTTCGACGATTGCCGAAGGCATCGAAAATGCCGATCAAGTTCCGACACTGGAAAATCTCGGCTGCAAATTCGGACAAGGTTTCTATTTTGCCAGACCTTTAAGCGAAGCGCAGCTCGATAAAATAAACCAGATCGAAAATCTCAATATAGATTTCGACAGCGATCATCTGATTTATCCCGAATTAACTCTGATTTTTAACAAAAATCAAACAAATGAAACCAAAACTCAACCGATTATTTTACCGGAAGAAAGCAAAAAAGCCGCCAGCCAAAGCCGTGACAGATAAATTAAAAGCGATCTAAACTGTTAAGCAAGCGGTCTTTGACCACGATTCCTTCATCATTTTGGGAATCGCGGTCAAAGACTGCTTGCTTAACGAAAAGTTAAAGGTAACTCGTTTATTTTTTAATTTTAGCCTGAAAAATGGTGTGAGAAATAACGGCGGCGATAATAATCGTTCCGCCGATAACTGCCCATAAACTCGGTCGTTCGCCGACGAATACGAAAACCCAGACCGGATTTAGAAGCGGTTCGATAAAGCCGATAA
>CAYUGW010000274.1:0-4074 GCA_964444245.1 uncultured Blastocatellaceae bacterium
GATCTGATAATGCTGGCAGCACCGTTCGGCGTATTTGCTCTTCTTGCCTCTTTGGTAGCCGAATCGCCTTCGGCGGAAGTCTTTATCGCGCTCGGAGTTTATGGTCTGACGGTCGTTTTCGGTTTAGCGATTTTGCTGTTTGTTTTATATCCTTCGGTCGTCAAATTTTACGGCGGAATCGGTTACAGGGATTTTTTCAAAGCGATGTCGCCGGCACAATTATTGGCTTTTTCGAGCAGCAGCAGCGCGGCAACGCTGCCCGTTACGATGGAACGCGTCGAAGAACATCTCGGCGTTGAAAAGGAAGTCGTCGCGTTTGTCTGTCCGGTCGGCGCGACCGTAAATATGGACGGAACAAGCCTTTATCAGGCGGTTGCCGCCGTCTTTATCGCACAAACCTTCGGCGGCGATCTGACGATTATGAATCAATTGACGATTATTCTGACGGCAACGCTCGCCTCGATCGGTTCGGCGGCGGTTCCGGGCGCGGGAATGCTTATGCTCGTCGTCGTTTTGGAATCAATCGGCGTAAATCCGGCGGGAATCGCCCTGATCTTTGCGATTGACCGCCCGCTCGATATGTGCCGAACGGTCGTCAATGTAACGAGCGACGCGACCGTTTCCGTAGTGATTGCGAAAAATATGGGCAAATTGGGCAAGCCGGAAGTGAAAAACTGGGACGATTTTGCCGAAGGAAAATTATGATTAAGTGAATTATAAAGAGTGATGCCGCCGCTTATGTTGCGGCGTTGCGCTTTTGCCGGAATTTGAAAGATAAAAAGAGTTTCAAGCTTCTGAAAAGGCTGAAACTCTTTTTTCTTTGTATAATATCAAAACTGTCTTAAAATGGTTTTGTATCCAACGTGAGGTGAATTTTTTATGATGAATTATCAAACACAACCGCAACCCAGACGGCTTCGATTCAGCGTTGACGAATATTATAAAATGATCGAACTCGGACTACTCAAAAATTACGAAAAATCCGAAATAATCGAAGGAGAACTCATACCGAATATGCCCATAGGAGACAGACACGCATATGTTGTAGATATTTTAACTGAAGAAATTATTAAAAATAAACCCGAAAAGCTGCGGGTTAGAGTTCAAAATCCGCTTCGTCTATCGGATTACAACGAACCCGAACCGGACATTGTTTTATCGGATTTAACGAAATACGACGGAACACGCCATCCGCGTCCCGAAGAAGTTCTTTTAGTTGTCGAAGTTTCCGACACGACCTTGAAATACGACCGCGATGTCAAACTTCCGCTTTATGCCGAAGCCGGAATTGCGGAGGTTTGGATCGTTAATCTCGGGAAAGAACTGATCGAAGTTCATCAAAAACCGTTTAATGACATTTATCAAACGGTTAAAATCTATAAACCGGGCGAAACGGTTAAATCCGAAATTCTGCCGGATTTGAGTTTGGAAGTCGATAAAATTTTAAGTTAGAGCAAGGGAGGTTTTCAAAAAAGATGTTTCCAATCAGCGACGATGATTCCGATGTTACGATTATTCCGTATGTCAATTATATTTTTATCGCATTAAATATTCTGGTGTTTGTTTTCCTGCAGGGCTTGGGCGGAAATGATGCGTTTTCCTACGCGTTTTCGCTCGTTCCGCAGGAAATTACGAGCGGTGTTGATCTGCAAACGGCAGTCAATGTGAGAGATTCGAGCGGACAGGTTCTCGGGCAAATTCAGCATTACGAAGCACCGCTCGGCGTTTATTTTAATTTCCTGAGTTCGATGTTTATGCACGGCGACATCGCACATATTTTCGGGAATATGTTGTTTTTGTGGATTTTCGGCGACAATATCGAAAATCTGCTCGGACATATCCGCTACGCGGTTTTCTACATCGTTTGCGGAATTGCCGCCGCTTTTTCGCAAATTATTATGGACACGGATTCGGTGATTCCGATGCTCGGAGCATCCGGCGCGATTTCGGGAATTTTAGGCGCGTATCTTCTTCTTTTCCCGACGCGAAGGGTTCGTGCGCTGCTTTTTAATGTTTTCACGACCGTTCCGGCGTATGTCGCGCTCGGCATCTGGATCGTTTATCAGATCGTCGTCGGTTATTTAACGCCTTCCGACACGGGCGGCGTCGCATATGCGGCGCATATCGGCGGATTTTTTGCGGGACTTGCTTTAATTAAAGTTTTTGCTATCGGCACGAATGAGGCGAAAAATATTCCGGCGCGACCGCTTTGATCGAGAAGGGGAGAAGGGGAGAAAGGGAGAAAGGGAGAAAGGGAGATGGGGAGATTTAAACTGAAGTCAAAAATTTCGATTTTACTCTAAATTGTCTAAATCAATATCTCCCTTTCTCCCTTTCTCCCCGTATCCCCTTCTCGTTCTATTTCACCGTAAAACCTTCGAGCATTTCTTCGGTTTTTGCAGATTGGTCGGACAGATGATTACTCAAAACATAGATTCTCAGTTCATAAACCTTTTTTTGCGAAAGGCTTTCGACGATTTTCCGGAAGATGCGTTTTTTGGCTTCGTCCCCGATTTGTTCGCCTTCGATCAGGCAGATTCTTTGATCGGCGGGCGCGTCCTTTAGAATTTTTTCCGATAAAATCTCATCATCATCCTTTTTGGCATCGGCGCATACGTCTTTGAATTTTTTGTTTGAATGTATGAGCAATTCCGCGTTTGACTGCCAGTAATTTCTCAATTCCCCGTCGCCGTAATCTTTTGAATAAGCCTCGAAGGCAAATTCGGAATTTTCGCGCAAAGGGTGCATAAAACCTTCCGGCTTTACAATTCTAAACTCTTCGGTTTCAATTATTTCCGCTTCAAAGGCTTGCGCCGCACTTCTTTTAATGCGCGTCGAAACATAAACCATTAAAGCAACTATTGCACCGCCGATTATAAAAATTTCTATCATAAATATTAAAGTTTAAAAGTGAAAAAGTGAAAGAGTGAAAAAGTTTAAAAGTTGGTGCAATTTTCCGGCAAGTAACTTTTAAACTTTTTCACTTTTAAACTTTTTCACTTTATTAATTTGTACCAGATTCGGTGATTCCTTCGCGGCAAGCTGACCGCAGGCGGCGTATATGTCGCGCCCGCGCGGTCGGCGAAGATATGCCGAAATTCCTCTGCTTTCCAAAATCTCTTTAAATCGCCGAACTTGCTGCGCTGTCGGCGGTCTGTATTCGAGCCGTTCTGCCGAATTATGCGGAATCAAATTGATCTTTACTTTATTAAGTTCGTAGGATTTCAAAAGATTTGCCAATTCTAACGCCTGTTCGTCCGAATCATTTACGCCGCCCAGAAGAACGTATTCAAACGTAAATCTCTCGCCTTTTCGGAGAGATTTTTCAAATTCCTTTGCCGCCGTAAAAAGTTCGTTGAGATTCCAGCGTTTATTGACCGGCATAAGGCGGTCGCGCAGTTCGTCATTCGGCGCGGAAAGTGATATTGCCAGATGAGGACGGTTTTCGAGTTTGGCGAATTCATAAATTTTCGGTACGATCCCGACGGTCGAAACCGTGATGCGGTTCGGCACGATAAAAAGTCCGTCTTTATTTGCCATAATGTTGAGAGCTTTCGTCAGATTCTCAAAATTCGCAAACGGTTCGCCCGCGCCCATCGCGACCAGATTCGTCCCGTGCGGCGTTTCGCGGGAAACGCCGTAAACATCATTTAAGACAATAATTATCTGCTCGATGATTTCTCCGGCGGTCAGATTTCTAAGCAGTCCGAGCTTTGCCGTCAAACAAAAATCGCATTTCAGAGCGCAGCCCGATTGCGACGAAAAACAGATCGTATCGCGGTTTTCGGTCGGCAGATAGACGGTTTCGACCGGAAAACCGTCGTGCGTTTTCATCAGAAACCGGCGCGTTCCGTCCTCGGAAACATACCGCGCTTCGACTTTTAGAGCAGAAGCGGTTGCCGTTTCCGCTAATTTTTCGCGGAAATTTTTCGGCAGATCGGTCATTTCCGCAAAATCCCGAAGCCGTCTTTCGTGCAAACCTTTAAAGATTTGTTTCGCACGATATTTCGGCTCGCCGATTTGTTGGACAAATTCGGCAAGCTCCGTTTCGGAAAATGAAGTTAAATGAAGTTT
>CAYUGW010000274.1:4174-6105 GCA_964444245.1 uncultured Blastocatellaceae bacterium
AAAAACTTGTGATAAAATTCTGTTTAAGTTTTTTCGATACAAAAATTCTATGAAAAATAAAGCTGTCGTTGCCGGAATAATTGCCCTGATTTTGCTCGGTTTGGTCATATTTTTCTGTTTCTGGGCGGGAAAAAAGATCAATGAAAAACTGACCGGAACAAACGAAACGACCGAAACGACGCAAACTCCGGCAGGCGAAAAACCTCTGCCGCAACAGCCGACGACTCCGCAGGAAGCCCGGCAGATTTATCTCGCTCTGGGAAATCCGAATAATGCTGCGCCCGATACCGCAAACGCCGACAATTTTTTGCTGGTCAATAATTTTTACGCGCTTTCCTATAATCGTTCGCGGGCGACGGCAAACTGGGTTGCGTGGCGCGTAACAAAAGCCGATACGGGCAATGTTTCGCGCGAAGATTCGTTTCGTCCCGATGACCGTCTGCCGAAAAGTTGGGGACGCGTTACGCCGTCCGATTATACGGGAAGCGGATATGACCGCGGACATATTTGCCCGAGTGCCGACCGCAACGGAAACCCGGAAGCGATGGCGGAAACTTTTTTGATGTCCAATATGATTCCGCAAACGCCGGATCTTAATCGCGGTCCGTGGGCGAAATTGGAAGGCTATTTACGAACGCTCGTAACGCGCGGAAGCGATGTTTATATTTATGCGGGAGTTTACGGCGAAAAAGGGCGCATTAAGAAAAAAATCACTATTCCGGCAAACACCTGGAAAATTGCGGTCGCCGTTCCGGCAGGCTCTAGGATTGACGCAATTAATGAAAACACACGGGTTATCGCGGTAGATATGCCGAATGTCAAGGGAATAAAAAATGCAGATTGGCAGATTTACCGTACGACCGTGCGCGATCTCGAACAAAAAACGGGTTACAATTTTTTCTCGAATCTGCCGCAGAATTTACAGGACAAACTCGAAAATAAAAAGGATAATATCAATGACTAGATTTCGGATTTCGGATTTCGGATTTCGGATTGACGGAGTTCTGAAATTGCCTGAACTTTAGTAAAAATATAAACGCACTAAAATTAAACGTGAAACAGATTGATTTGATAAAACGAAAAATAATATGAGTGAAATTTTTAAGATTTTGGTTGCTTACGACGGTTCGGATTTTGCGAATGCGGCGTTGGCTGATTTGCGTTTTGCGGGTTTGCCGCAAAACGATACGGAAGTTTTGATTATGAGCGTCGCGGAAGTCTGGCTGCCGCCGGCGAATTCCGAAGAAGACGACGATGAAACGCCGGCGTTTGTTGCCGAAATCGTGCGGAAAAAACACGAAAAAAACCGGCAAATTCTGGAAAATACACGAAATTTAACCGAACAGGCAGCGGAAAAGCTCCGCACATTTTTTCCCGATTGGACGATTCAACCGGAAGCGACCTACGGTTCGCCGGCGTGGGAAATCCTCTCGCGTGCCGCTGAATTTCAGCCCGATCTGATCGTCGCCGGTTCGCAAGGTCTTTCGGGGCTGCAAAGAATCTGGATCGGCAGCGTGTCGCAAAAAATCGTCACGGAAGCGAAATGTTCGGTCAGAGTTTCGCGCCGGACAAATCAAGACGAAGGCTTTCCGTCGCGTCTTGTTCTGGCTTTTGACGGAACGGACGGCGCGGAAAAAGCCGCCGAAGCGATTTCAAAACGCCATTGGAAGACGGGCAGCGAAGTCCGCGTCGTGATCGTCGAAGATTACGAAAATGTCAGAAGTTCGTTTTCTTCCGACGGCGAAACTTTAGAACTCGAAAATCGCGGCGAAGAAATAGTCAAAGGGTTGCAAACCGCAGACTTAACGGCTTCGCTGAAAATCCTGGAAGGCGATCCGAAAAATTTGATAATCCGCGAAGCCGAACATTTCCGGGCAGACTGCATCTTCGTCGGCGCAACAAAATTCAGCGGCGCGATGGAAAGATTTCTC
>CAYUGW010000275.1:0-6082 GCA_964444245.1 uncultured Blastocatellaceae bacterium
GGTCGCTCGGAATGTTCGAAATTTGGGAAAACACGCATCTTTCGCGTTTTCTGACCGGTTTAATTCTCGGCGCGGCGTGCGCGGTTTTTATTATTCCCGCACTGGTCGAACTCGCGCAATATTCAACAAACAAAAGAAAAAGGCTTTCAAATTGAAAGCCTTCGGCATCTAAATTTAGTTATTGATAATAAATTCTGATATTTTTATCGGTAACGCTAACGTAAAATGCTTTAACCGGGCGTTCCTTGATAATTAGACCGGATTATATACGATTTTATTTGTTTTTGCAGGATTTAAGACTTATATTTTCGGCAATAACAAAAACGTCTCTATTCGATCTGATCATCGGAGAGAAGTTTCCCGGGTAAAAAATCTTTCAGTCAAGTTTGTTTTATTGACTATTTAACAAAATAAAGGCAAAATCAAAGTTGCATTCGACAAGTAGAAAAAAAGTTTTATATGAGTTTTAATCAGGACAGCGCAGTCCGGCGAGCAAAAGAAGATCTGGCAGAGCGTTTAAGCATTTCGGAAGACGAGATTGAAACCGATTCCGTCAACGAACAGGATTTTCCCGATATGTCGCTCGGCGCACCTGTTGATGATGAAATGTCAGGACAGATGATTACGAGCGGCTGGCGCATACATTTAGGCGCAAACGGCAAGACCTTTGAATACCGCGCCGATAAATATCAACTGCGGCTGGTCGGTTTTGATGGAACAAATCACGTCATCGTATCGTGACTTACAAACAGAAGTTTTTTTCAAAAACTTCTACGACAAAAATTTTTGGAGTTTAAAAAATGAATCGTAACAATATTTGGATACATCTCGGCATTGCCCTTGTGATTATCGGAATCGCGGCAATGATCGGACAAGTCAGAAATTGGCAATTAACAAAAACGAACACTTCGACTGAAGCGGTGAAAAAAGCGAAATCCGTAGCGAAACCGATTGCGGTCAAGCGTTCCGTCGAAGAATCCGAACCGGAAGTTTTAGTTAAGTTTCGGGCGGGCGTAACGCGCACGGAAATCAGAAAACTTGTCGCGAAAAACAACGACCGCATCGAAGATAAAATCGAAATCGTCAAAGGTCTTGTCTCAATTGATGATCTCGATAATATGGACGCGGAAACGGTTGCCGAACAATACCGCAAAATGACCGATCTGGTCGAATACGCCGAACCGAATTTCAAAATAGAACTCGACGTTCCGACCACAAATTCAACGCAAAATCTGCTTTATCGTCCGAATGACAACAAACCGGTTTTGCCGAATGATCCGATGTTTGAAGATCAATGGGCTTTGAATAACAACGGACAAAACGGCGGCAAGGAAAACGCGCATGTTTCCGCGCTCAAAGCGTGGCTGAAAACGCAGGGAAGCGAAGATGTCGTTATCGCCGTTTTAGACAGCGGCGTTGATTATACGCATCAGGATTTAATTACAAATATGTGGATTCGTCCCGATCATATTCCGCAATACACGGACGAACAGCTCGGTACTTTCAATGATAAATACGGCTTTAACGCCACCGATAATCTGAAAGACCCGATGGACGACAACGGACACGGAACGCATTGCGCCGGAATCATCGGCGCGGAAGGCAATAACGGAATCGGAATTTCGGGCATCAACTGGAAGGTCGAAATTATGCCGCTCAAATTTATCGGGCGCGGCGGTTTCGGTTCGACCAAAGACGCGATCGAAGCGATTAATTATGCGGTTGACCGCAAACGCGCCGGCGTAAATGTCCGTGTAATCAATGCCAGCTGGGGTTCGACAATGTATTCCAAAGCACTCGAAGACGCGATTCGAGCCGCCGGTGAAGAAGGCATCTTGTTTGTCGCCGCCGCCGGAAACAACAGCACGAATAACGATAAACGTCCGCATTATCCTTCAAATTACCAACTTCCGAATGTTATCAGCGTCGCCGCGCTCGACCGCAATGACGAAATGGCTTCGTTTTCAAACTTCGGTATCAAAACCGTACACGTTGCCGCGCCGGGCAAGGATATTTTAAGCACGTGGCTGAACGACAGTTATCGTGAAGCGTCGGGAACTTCGATGGCAACGCCGTATGTTGCCGGAGTTGCGGCTCTGATCCTGGCAAGCGAGCCTGATTTAACGGTTGAACAGCTTCGTGAACGCGTCCTGCAATCGGTTGATAAACTCGATGTGTTAAATGGAAAAGTCGAAAACGGCGGACGCATTAATGCAGCAAAGGCTCTGGGCAACTAGACGGTTTCGACAATCTGTGTGAAAGACTAAACCATTTGGAACAGAACTTACTAAAACTATTTGATTTATAAATTTCAAATCAAACTAAAAACGCAAAAAAGCCTTGTTTTTACAGGGCTTTTTTATTTTTCCGAATTCTCTTAAAAATGATGGCACACACTTTGCTGAGTAAAGTTTTGTAAGAAAGGCGATGCCTTTAGTAAACAAAAAAAGTTAATTGTCAGGTATTGTCAGAGAGAATTTGAATTTTTAGGAGAATTTATTATGAATCGTTTTAGAAAATTAATCGGTATTTTTGCTTTTTCGCTTTTAGTTTTGGCTTTACCGTCTATCGCTTCGGCACAATGGCGCGATAATGATAATAATCGCAATAACCGGGATAATCGCAACAACCAATCCAACCGTAATTTACAAGGTACAATTAAAAGTCTCAAGAATTTGAGCAGACAATTTGAGCGTCAGGTTGACCGCGAATTCGACCGCGACCGTCGCGGAAATCGCCGGGGAAATCAACTTAAAAACTTGGCTGAGAGATTTAAAGATGCTGCTGATGATCTTGATAAATCATACGATAATAGACGCGATTATAACCGAAGCAGGAACGAAGCACTCCGCGTTTTGAGAATAGGTTCACAAATTGACCGCGAAATGTCGGGTGGACGCATTAACAGAAACCTTCAGAACAATTGGAGAGCAATCGAACGCCAGCTTAGTGTTTTAGCCAGAGCTTATAATTCCAACAACAACAACCGCGATAATAATGACCGCCGCGACAATCGCAGAAATTTCCCGTTTTAATAAATTTCCACAGCATTAAGCGCGGCTTTAATTTCCAGCCTTCCCGGCAGCCAACCCGAAAGCCACGCTTCTTAAGAGAAAAGCCTGAGTTCAAAAAACTCGGGCTTTTTGCTTTTCCTACTCTCTTCGTTGTATTTTTCAATCTATGACAGGAACACTTTATTTGGTGGCGACACCGATTGGAAATTTGCAGGACATTTCGTTTCGTGCCGTCGAAACGCTTAAATCTGTAAATATAATCGCCTGCGAAGACACGCGTCACACCGGAAAACTTCTCAAACATCTCGGTATCAAGCAAAAGCTCGTCAGCTATCACGAACACAATGAACTGAGCCGCGCCGACGAACTCGCCGCGCTTCTTGAACAAGGAAAATCAATCGCCGTCGTCTCCGATGCCGGAACGCCCGGCATTGCCGATCCGAGTTTCCGCATCGTTCAGAAAGCCAATGAAATCGGCGCACGAATTGTTCCGATTCCCGGCGCGGTCGCTTTTGTCAATGCCTTGATCGTTTCGGGTTTGCCGACCGATTCCGTTTTTTTCGGCGGATTTTTGCCTTCCAAAAAAAGCGAACGCCGCAAACGTCTGGAAGAAATCGGGAAAATTCCCGCCACGCTCGTTTTTTACGAAACGCCGCACCGAATTGCTAAATCTCTGGCTGATTGTCTGGAAATTTTAGGCAGCAGAAAAGCGTCAGTCGTGCGCGAACTGACCAAAATGCACGAGGAAATCAGCAGCGGAACTTTAAATGAATTAGCTGAAAAATTTTCTCTTAATAAAACAAAAGGCGAGATTGTTTTAATTATCGAGAGGGAAAATAGTGCAAACTTGAAATTTCAAATTTCAGAGAAAAAATCAATTTCCGAACGCGTCGCCGAACTCGAAAAGGACGGAATCAATTACAAACAAGCTTTGAAAAATGCCGCTAAGGAATTCGGATTGAGCAAATCCGAGGCTTATAAAATTTTGCTGAAAGAAAAAACCGATAAATCTACCTGATTTTTGCAGATTTTGTGAGCCATACGCCGAGCCTTTCCGTAGTAGCCACAGAACTCTCTCGTTGATTTCCCTCTGTTTCTATTTGCAGAGATAGATTACGCTTCATCTCGTTGAACCGTAAATATGTTTTTTACCGAGTAAACATCGGCATTTCCGAAAGATCTTCAGGCATTTGAACATATTTCTTTTCTTACAAAAAAAATCTTTAAAAT
The DNA here is from genome assembly GCA_964444245.1 of uncultured Blastocatellaceae bacterium. Taxonomy (GTDB): domain Bacteria; phylum Acidobacteriota; class Blastocatellia; order Pyrinomonadales; family Pyrinomonadaceae; genus JAHCHG01. The sequence continues at coordinate 4,245 of CAYUGW010000275.1, forward strand.
TAGTGCAATTAGATTTTAAAATAGCGTTCATCATCTGTGGTTTTACACGAATCTATTTATAAAAATTAGGAGTCTTTATTATGTTGAAAAAATCCCGTTTATACTTTTCCGCAATGGTCGCCGCAATGGTTTTGGTTTCGCTTCTGGTTACGACAAACGTCAAAGCCTGCGAAGAACTGCCGCAAACGCTGCTTTCGCTGTATATGAACAGCGATCTGGTAATTTTGGCTAAATATGAAAGCAATGGTGAAGCAAAAAAAACGTATGAAGACGAATATGGCTATACAATGGAAGCCGAGCGAAATTTGTCTGTAATCAAAGTTCTCAAAGGTCAAAATGATTTGAAAGCCGTTTCATTTATGTTTTCCGAATATCATTCAAATCCTAATCAGCCGGTTTACGAAGGTGAAATGGAAGATTATCATCAGATGGACGAAAATTATTTTAATGTTTCCAAGATCAAGATCGGCAATGAATATCTGTTTTTCTTAACAAAGGATAAAGAAAGCGGAGTATATGGCGTTACCGATTATATTTCCGGAGCAAAAGAAGTTGCCGGTAAATTGGAAATCTACGAAAAAAGCTTGGATGAACTGCGCGAAATTGTTGAAAACAAAGAAAATCAACTTGCCAGATTATCCGAATGGATCGTTAAGAACCTCGAAGAACCGGAACTGCGCGAAGACAGCCTCCGCGATCTATCCGACAGTTTTTACGGTATGACTTATCAGGAAGAAGAGGCGATTTACAAAGATAAAGGTCCTTTTGTAATCAATGAAGGTTACGGCGTTTATACGGTCGGCGTTGCTAAAACTTTGTCGCAATCGCAAAAAGCAAGAATTTCGTCCGTGCTTTATCCGATGCTTCAGGAAGCATGGTTTGCCCCCAAACCGCAGTATGGTGATTACGGAATTTCCGTAATTCTCGGTTCGATCAATAAACCGCGCCTGGCGATGCACGCTTTTAATATGATGCAAAGCGTCGGCAAAGAAGACCTTGAAAGAAAGCGTATAATTACGGATTTTCTGATCAGCACGGTTGAAGATTCCGAACTTAATTCGATTTATTATGATTATCTGGATTTGGAAGAAAAAATAAAGGAAGAAAAAGTAAAAACAACGCCCGAAGCCAAAAAGCAGTTGAAAACTATGATCGAAACCAGAAATACACTGCTCAAAAGTTTCGACAAGCGTTTCAAATTTATGCTTGACAGAAACTTTGTTCCGGTTCCGGAAAAAGAAGCCTAGACGCGAGATTTGATCGTGTAAAGCCGAAAAAAAAAGCGGTTGTGATAAATTTATCACAACCGCTTTTTTTAAGATTTGTCGCAAACTTAATCGCGCTGCATCAATTCCTTAGGAAGTTGTTTATCAACCGCCGGACGTTCTTTCAGTTCGGCAAGCTCCCAAAGCGTCAGAAAGATCGTCCGCGTTACCTTTTCTAATTTTTCATAATCGATCTTATCGGGATGATCGCCGGGCTGGTGATAATCTTCGTGAACGCCGGCAAACCAGAATGCTACCGGAATTCCGTTGACCGCATAATGAAAATGATCCGAGCGGAAAAAGAATCGGTTCGGGTCTTTCGGGTCGTCGTATTTGTAATTATAATCCAGTTTCAGATACGAATCATTAACCGATCTTGTAACTTCACCGAATTTTGAACTCATCATATCCGAGCCGATTACATAAATTTCATTCGCGCCGGAAAGGTCGGCATTGCGCGGATCAGTGTCGCCGGGTGTTTTACTGCGACTGATCATATCCAGATTAAGCTGGGCGATGACATTTTTTATATCAACGGTCGGAAATTTATTGAAATATTCGCTTCCCCACAAA
>CAYUGW010000276.1:0-6044 GCA_964444245.1 uncultured Blastocatellaceae bacterium
TAAGTTCACGCAGTTTCGAGATTCTTATGTTATCTTTTGATAAATAAAAGACTTGGGCGTTTCTAACCGAATTCCACTCATTGATTTTAACCGTTTTATATTGGTCTTTATCGAGTTTCCCGTCGTGATCCCTTGTAACGATCCAAAAATCGTATCTGTGATGCAGACGGTCAACCATATTGACGATCGTGCGCATCCCGCCGCCGCTTTTATAACCCGGCAGATAGTAATCGCAAAACAAAAGAATTTTCGGTTTTCTATTTTCTAACACTTTCTTTAAGTATTTTCAGACAAGCTTCGTAAACTTCTCCGGTCGAAATCAAATCCAGACATTTTCCGTGATTAAAGCATTCGGGCGAAAAACAGCCTTCGCATTCGACTTTTTTTCTGAATATACGATGCCCGGTCCCGTAGGGCTGCCATCTTCCCTCATAATCGATCGCCGCAAAAATTCCGACGCAGGGCGTTTCGACCGAAGCCGCTAAGTGCATTGTTCCCGTATCGTTACCCAAATACAAGAGACATTTTTTGAGTCCCGCCGCCGCTTGTCTGATATTCAAATTCCCGGCGGCATTTGCGCCTCTGTTCCATTTTTCGAGCATCCTTTCGCCTTTTTCAAAATCTTCTCTCCCGCCGAAAATTACAGGGAAAATATTTTCCTCTCTTATCAGCCGTTCGACGACTTCGATAAAACGCTCTTCCGCCCAGACCTTCGAATCCCATTTGCTCGCCGGGGCGATGGCGATTAATCTTTTATTTTCAAAAAATTCTCCGCAATGAGCCTTTAACCAGTTTTCGGCAAATGCTTTTTCTTCTTTATTTAGAAGCATTTCCGGTTTTAATTTCTTTTTTTCCGGCAAAGGGAATTTTTCCGCTTCGAGACATTCCAGTAAAAAATTCAATTCGGAATCGAGAACGGGCAGAGGTTTTTCCCTGTCTAAATCTATCAGATTTTCTTTTAAGTTTTTTAGACCGATAATTTTTTTTATCCCGCCGAGCCGAAAAAACAGTTCATCGCGCCTGATTTGTTTCAGCGTGCGGTTTCGCGTCATCAGATAAATTACCGCGTCATATTTATCTCGCCTTATTTCTAATAAAAGTGTCTTAAATGCTTGAATTGTTTTATATTTATCAAGTCCGGTCGGATATTTCAGCCATTTGTCGAAAAGCCCTTCTTTCGGCAAAACATTCTGCGCGGCGATATACTGCGGATTATTTGCGTCCGTGTTTGTCAAAAGCGAAATTTCGGCTTCGGGAAAGGCTTTTTTAACCGCCCAAAATGCCGGAAGTGAAACCAATGTGTCGCCCAAATGACCGATTCTGAAAATTAAAATGCGTTTGAAATCCAAAATATTTTTTTTGCGGTTTTTAAGCGGATAAAGTTTTATACTTTTTGACCGCTTCCTTTAATTCTTCAAATTTTACGGCGGTCGTGCCGATTTGCCCGACAACCAATCCGGCGGAAATATTTGCCAGTTCCGCAGCTTTTGCCAGCGAAGCACCGGCGCCGAGCGCGACCGCGCAGGTGGCGATAACCGTATCGCCCGCACCGGTTACATCATAGACATCTCTGGCAAGTGCTTTTAAGTGCAGAGGTTCTTTATTTTTTTCAAAAAGCGTCATTCCCTCTTCGCCGCGCGTTATCAAAATTGCCTCAGTTTCGATTTCCGAAATCAATTGCTCTCCGGCAAGTTCGACCAGTTTGTTTCCGTTTTCTTCGAGTTTACAGGCTTCCGCCGCTTCCTTTTTGTTCGGCGTTAAAAGCGTTGCACCCTTATATTTTAGATAATTTTTTCCTTTCGGATCGACTAAAATTTGTATATTTTTATTCTTTGCGGCAGTTATCAGACGCGTTAGCAAAGTTTCGGTCACAACGCCCTTGCCGTAATCGGAAACGATTATTATTCCGACCTCGCCCAAAAGACTCTCGATTTTCTGCCAGACCGGAATTTCTTCTTCCGCATTTAATTCGGCAACCGTTTCCTGATCGATTCTGACAATTTGCTGGCTATGCGCGATAACTCTAGTTTTAACGGTAGTCGGACGATTTTTGATTTCTACCAAATAATCGGCTGAAATATTCGTTTCCGCCAGTATGTTTGGAAAAACTGCGGCTTCCTTATCGACACCGACCACGCCGACCAAAAACGATTCTGCCCCGAGACCGGCGATATTTGCCGCGACATTTGCCGCGCCGCCCGCGATCAGTGTGGTTTCGTTCACACGCACGACCGGAACCGGAGCCTCGGGCGAGATTCGATCAACCCTGCCCCACCAATACCGGTCGAGCATTATATCGCCGAAAACCAGAACTTTTACTTTGGAAAAATTTTCTAAAACCTGCATTTGTTATATTTGTGAGAAATTTTATTTATCCGAGCAATTTGGCATCAACGATTTCGCACCAGATATGACCGATTGTAATATGCGCTTCCTGAATCCTTGCCGTTCTTTCCGCCGGAACCAAAACGCATCTGTCGCACAAAGAAGCCAGTTTTTTCCCCTTCGCGCCCGTCATACCGATTGTCCGGCAGCCGATTTCCCTCGCGGACATTACCGCCGCAATAATATTCGGCGAGTTGCCCGATGTGCTGATGGCGATTAAAAGATCGCCCTCGCTTGCTAAAGCCTCGACCTGGCGCGCAAAAATTCGCTCGAACCCGTAATCATTTCCGAGTGCGGTCAGAGCCGAGGTGTCGGTCGTCAGGGCGATTGCCGGAAGTCCTATTCTTTCGGTTTCATAGCGCCCGACAAATTCCGCCGCGATATGCTGGGCATCCGCCGCGCTTCCGCCGTTGCCGCAAATCAGTATTTTTTTACCCTTTTCAAGCGTTTCAAAAATAAGTCCGGCGCATTCTTCGATGATCGAGACTTCTGCCTGCAGAATCGTTTCAAATAAATCAATATGGGCTTTCAGCGAATTTTCGATTATTTTCCTGTTTTTTGTTTCCGTTTGTATTTCCTTTTTCACAATGCTTTTTTCTTTCTGAATTTTTTCGATCAAAGAGCTTGAAGAATATCCTTCAATTAAAGGCAGAGAAAAAACCTCGCCGCCGTTTTTTTTGACAAAATCCGCGCCGATAATTTCATTTTCCGCCCAATCACCGCCCTTGACCAAAACATCCGGTCTTATTTCCCTGATCAGATTTTCGGGCGTCGATTCGTTGAAAATTCTGACTTCATCAACCGATTTTAATCCCGAAAGCAAAGCCTTTCGGTCGTCTTGATTTATAAAAGGTCTCGATAAACCTTTAATACTTTTAATGGAATCATCGCTGTTAATTCCGACAATGAGTTTTGTCCCGAGTTTTTTTGCTCTGTCGAGCAAATCTATATGTCCGGGATGCAGCAAATCGAAACATCCGTTGGTAAAAACAATTTTTTGCATTTCTTTTGAAATTTCTCAGGCAAACGATACGAGCTAGTTTTATACGGAATCAGATTTTTTTATCACGAACCTGAAAAACAAAAATCCGATAAATGTAATAACCCCGACTTTCATCAGATACGGAATGATTGTTCCGTAAAATCCTTCGTATGAAATATGCGTCAGCATCATATAAAAAAACGTATATTTCCAGTATGAAAACTCCTGATTCTCCTTAAACATCACATAAAGTATTCGGATGACAAATCCGAGCAGAAGCATTCCCAGAGGAACACCGACCGGTCCGAAATTTCTGAGCAGATCGCTGATCGGTGTGATCGAAAATGAATTTTCGGTGTAGTTGAAATATAAGTCGGCATATTTGTATGGTTCGGAAGCCACCGGTTTATCATTCCAGATAATTCTCGGTATAAAAGCCGTGATCGTATCCTTCCAGATATTATTGTCCAATCCGTAACTTTCTTCATATGGTTGCAAGGTTTCGTAATTTGCCACAATTACTCCCAGATGGCTTACCGAATCGAGCCTTTCCGCCAAAGCCCAAAGTCCGACAGTTAAGGTTTTTTCGAAATCCTGTTCCGAAATACGGCTTAGCGCCGTCCCGACATTTTCAGTATATTCTCCCATTCCGACGACGCTGTCGCCTTGTTTGACTGAGCGAAAAGTTGTTCCGTAAATCATTCCGCCGATCAGCGCAAAAATCATTATAATCCCCGCCCACACCTTGTGCTTGAACACAATTTTTCTTCCCGAATAAACAAAGGCAAAGGCGATCATAACAAAAATCTGCAACAAACTTCCGCGATTACCTTGAAAAGCCGCCTTTAGAAGCGCAATTGATAATAATAAACCCATTACTATCAGATGATTTATATTTAACTTTTTTGATCTGAAAACATACAGCCAGAGCAGAAAACTTGCCTGAAGCCAGAAAAATGTGGTTGAAAATACCAAACCGTCATAAATTTCAGTTTCTTCGACCCTTTGATAACCGATCAAACCGAGGCTGAATGCTAAAATGTTATTGCCGAAACCGATCAGCAATAATAAAACACCGGGTATAACCACTTGTTCGGATTTCCAGTTCCAAACGGGTAATTTTTTGCCGAAATATTCCCCGATTTTCCTCCCGTACGGGAGGAAAAACCCGGCGGATAATCCGCCGTAACCCAGCATTACGTAAACCAAAGTCAGCGGCAGTATATATTCCTCGTTATGTATAAAAACAAGAAACCAGGGCTGCGACAAATCAGCTGCCAGAACCAGCCCGCCGATAAAAAAAGTCGGAAAAAAATAACCCCAGGAAGCAAAAACGATCGGATGAAATATGTCGAATTGTTTTTTGTAGATCAGGTAAATACTCGGGGCGGTCGTAACGATGCCGGTCATTAGGCACCAGGGCAGCAAGTAATATCTAAAGTTGGTTTTTCCGAAATCATACCCGTATCCGATATACAAAAAGATAAAAAAGACGACAAGTCCCCACAGAAACAATATCGGAAAAAGAAAATCATTTCTCTCCTTTCCCGGAGACGGTCTATTTATTAAAACATTGTTCATTTATAAATAATTTCTAAAATAAAAGCCCTAAAATAAAAAATGTAAATATTTCGGAAAATGAAATTTAATAATTTATATTAAACATTTTATCCGTTAATCTTACAACTTTTTTATGCCAATCAAAAGTGTCAAACAAATTTACATCTAACGGAATAGGGCTTTTGCAAAGTCGGAATCCGGGCAAAATTCATTTCGCTAGGGACAAAATCTATCAGTTATCATCTATTCGGAAAAGTTTTTGTTTGACCTTCGGAATTGATGATAACTGATAGTAGATAGATTAAAGATAAATCTTTTCAGGTTCTGACTTTGTAATTGCCCTATTTATCGGAATGCCCCGGGCGGGAAAATATTACTTCCCGCTCAAATATGTTAAACCGTTTTTTATTTACCTGCCGAAATGTTATTATTTACAAAATTTTTTATAAACACGCTTTTACCGACAAACGCCTTTTATGCAACTTTTCAAATCGGAGAATTTCAAGTTATTATTTTTTTTAACCCTACTACTCATAGTAACTTGCAGTCCGATTTGGGGAGTAAAATATTTTGTCAATCATGACGGATCGGCGCATATATACAGTGCTTCGCTGATGATTGAAATTTTGAGCGGAAATCCGGAAATCACGAAATATGTCACGCTCAATTCCTTTGCCATACCGAATGCCTCCGGTCATTGGGTTTTATTGTTTTTACTGCTCATCTTTTCGCCGTTTACAGCCACAAAAATCATTGTTACGCTGACCTTTATCCTGTTTGTCTGTGCGGTCGGCTGGCTTCGCTTTAAAACGGTCGGGCGCGACGGTATCTATACTTCAATGCTGATCGGAGCCGTAATCGGTTTCAATTGGCTCTGGTTTATGGGGTTTTATAATTTTATAACAGGTCTGATCGGTTTTGCTTTTACCCTCGGCTTGTTTTATTCGTGGCGCGAAAAATTAAATGTGTTGCGCATCATTTTTCTTTCCTTAATTTTAATTTTTGTTTATTTAAGTCATATAATCAGTTTCGGAGTTCTCGCCGCGTCCATTTTATGTTTGTCGGTTTTTGTCGAAAAAGAAAAAATTCTAAAAACTCTCATTTATACAACCATTGC
>CAYUGW010000277.1:0-6043 GCA_964444245.1 uncultured Blastocatellaceae bacterium
GTTCTTTGTAGGGAAGCAATTCGGTATTTAAAGTTTTCAAAACGCCCTCGAACATCTGTATATCGCCCGGCATAAAACCGCGCAGCAAAATCGCTCCACGCCTGAGCAACTGCTCATTTAAAGTTGCGCGGTTTTCATTCAGCCAGCCGATAACGTCAACATTCGCTTCTACCGATCTAAAGACAATCGGGAAAGTCGGCGCGTCTTTCAAAAATTCGGTCGTGACAAGCCGTTCGTTAGTGAAAGTTACGGTTTTTGGTTTGACGGTTCTGATTTGCGACATCAGCGAACTGCGCCGCTGTTTAGCTTGCATTTCGCTTTGTTTCCGTGCATCGGCATCCAAAAAGTCGAGCAATTCGCTGACATTTCGATCTTCGGAGCGAACGAATTCGCCGAGTAATGCGGCAAAACGGCTCAGCCAGACTTTAACGGTCGCACCGGTTATCCGCCGCTCGTTGTAAATTGCCTCGATCAGCATTTCGGCTGACGGCGTAACCCGAACGGTGAGCGGATAATTTGAATGACCGAGCGAATAGACATCGCGGATTTCGAGTTCGGCAGTTTTGAAATTTTCAACGTCTGCCGCCGCATTCATAAATACCAGAATGCTTTCAAACAGCGGCGTGCGCGGCTCGACATCGCTCCAACCGGCGATCTTGCTGAACGGCGTATGTTCCCATTCGTAAAGCTCCGCGTTTTTCGTGTGCAATTGTTTAAGCCATTCCGATAAATTCATATTTTGCTCGACTTGCACTCTGACCGGAAGCGTGTTGATAAATAAACCGATTATCGCTTCGACACCCGGCAATGACGGCGGTCGTCCCGAAAAAACCGTTCCGAACAAAACGTCGTTTTCACGGCTCAAATGCATTAAAAATAAAGACCAGGCACCTTGCAAAACAGTATTCGCAGTTAATTGATACCGCCGCGCCAATTGCATTAGCTGTTGAGTCGTTTCTGTGGAAATACGCAATTTTTCGTTGAAAAAATTATCGCCTGCCGTCGAATTCGATTCGGGAATAATTCGTGTCCGGCGGCTGAAGTTTGCCAGATAACCGCGCCAGAAATGTTCGGCATCGGCAATATTTTGTCTTTTAAGCCAGGCGATGTAGGCTTTGTAATCATTAACGGGCGGCAGAACGGGTTCGAGTCCCTTGCGTGCCGCTTCATATACGGTAAAAATTTCGCGTAGCAGAACCGAAACGCACCACGCATCGAGAATTAAATGATGATTTGTCCAGACAATTTTTGAAATATTTTCTTCGAGACGAATAATCGTCAAACGCATCAGCGGCGCAACGTTCAAGTCGAACCCGCGCGTGCGGTCGGCATGGAGAAAATCTTCAAAGGTTGAATTTTGCTCGTCCGGCGATAATATTCGCCAATCTAATTCTTCAAAAGAAAGCACAGCCTGGCGATAGACGATTTGCGCCGGTTGTTCGTGTTTTTCCCAGACAAATGCCGTTCGCAGTGCCGGATGGCGGTCAACGATTTTCTGCCACGCCGCCTGCATCCCTTTTGTTTCAATCGTTCCGTAAATCGTGCTGACGGTGTGTTCGAGATAAAGTTCCGAATGCGGCGCGGATAAAATATCAAACAGCATTCCGTGCTGCATAGGTGAAAGTTCATAAGCATCTTCGACGTTTTTATCTTCAAGCAGATGGCTTTGCGCTGCGGGAAGCAAATCGCTTTGGTCGGCGTTGTCTGCCGATGTTTCCGTTTGTTTGATAACTTTGCCAAGCTGCGCGATTGTCGGAAATTCAAAAAGCTGATTGGTTGTCAAAACCAATCCTTCCTGATGCGCTTTGGCAATTATCTGAACGCTTTGTATCGAATCACCCCCAATTTCAAAATAGTTATGTTCGATGCCGATGTTATCTCCGCCAAGCACCTGCGTCCAAATAGTCACTAACTTCTCTTCGATAGAATTGCGCGGAGCGACGTAATTTTCCCGCAAACGCGATTCGGCGACATTTTCATTTAAAAATAATCCGAGCAATTCGCGTCGCTCGGGCGAAAGTTCGGCTAGTAATTCTTCGTCAATAAAATCCAGATTTTCCATAATTCGGTTATAAACTTTAATTTTTAAAAGCCGCTTTTTCGCCCGATAACGCGGCGCGAACTTCTTCGTCAGACATTTGCTGCAAGCGGCAGATCATTTCCTTTAATTTTGCCGCGTCCGGTTTCGGGGCAATTTGTTCGGGCGCGGGTAATGACTTCCGGTCAATCTTTCCGTTCGGCGTTAGCGGCAAGGCTTCCAAAAATACGAAATTGGCGGGAATCATATGCGCGGGAAGACTTTTTGCCGCGAATTCCCGTAATTGGCGGTCATCGGTTATGTTTTTATTATCGGCGACCAGATAAGCGACCAATCGCGGACTGCCTGAGCGGTCTTCCCGAACAATCGCTGCGGCTTGCTTAACGAACGGCAGTTTCTGCAAAACCGCTTCGACTTCGCCTAACTCGATTCGATAACCGCGCAGTTTTATTTGTTTATCGTTGCGACCTAAAAATTCCAAGGTGCCGTCCGGCAAATATCTGGCTAAATCGCCGGTATCATAAAGTCTCGATCCCGCATCCGAGCCGAACGGATTCGGAATAAACTTTTCGGCTGTCAAATCGGGACGATTCAAGTAGCCGTTCGCTAATCCGTCGCCGCCGATGTAAACTTTTCCGACGACACCGACCGGAACTGCCTGTAAATATTCGTCGAGGAGATAAATCTGCGTATTGTCGAGCGGTGCGCCGAATCCGACAACCTCTTTTGAAGAAACGATTTTATCGGCACTCGACCAAATCGTCGTTTCGGTCGGTCCGTAAAGATTCCAGAGTGAAGCATTTTCTCCGAACAAGCGATTTGCCAAATCCGCCGATAAGGCTTCGCCGCCGCATAAAATATTTAGATCACGGCTGCCTTGCCAACCTGCTTCGAGCAGCATTCGCCAGGTTGCCGGAGTTGCCTGCATAAATGTTGCGCCCGATTCTTTGATTATTTCGGTCAGTTGATTTCCGTCCAACGCTTCCTCACGAGTAGCGAGATGAACGCACGCGCCGACCGAAAGCGGCAGAAATATCTCCAGAGCGGCAATGTCGAATGATAAAGTAGTTACCGCAAGAAGCGAATCCGCGCCGGTTATACCGAGCCGTTTCTGCATCGAAAGAATAAAATTAGTCAAAGCGCGATGCGGAATTTGGACACCCTTGGGAGTTCCGGTCGAACCGGATGTGTAAATGACATATGCGCGGTTTTCCGGGTGAATTTGAACCGGCAAGGCAGCGGCAGAATATTTCTCGATTTCCGTCCAATCTTTATCTATCAAAATAACTTTTGCAGCATTTTGCGGCAGAGCGGAAAACAATTCGGAATCTGTCACCAAATGCGAAATTCCGGCATTCTCCACCATAAAAGACAGACGATCGTGCGGATAATACGAATCCAGCGGAACATATCCCGCCCCGGCTTTAAGAATTCCTAACAGCGCGATCAGCATCTCCGGCGTTCGCCGCAGACTCAAGCCGACCAAAGAGTTTCTTTTCACACCGAATTTTCCAAGATGACGGGCAAAACGGTTGGCTTTGGAATCGAGTTCCCCGTAAGTCAGATGCTTGCCGCTGCACACGACGGCGACCACATCGGGCGTGCGTTCGGCTTGTTCGGCAAAAATTTTGTGTATAAATGCGTTTTTATCGTAAGTGATGTTCGTATTATTGCGAGCAATGACCAATGCCTGATGTTCCGATTCGGAGATAATCTCGCATAATTCGTGTTTCGCATACGGATCACGAGTCATTTCAGTCAATACTGTGGCGTAATATTCTCCGATAAATTCCAACTGTTCGCGCGCTATTTCATTTAAGTTACACGCCAAATCAACCTGAATGCGGTCGGAAAAGGCATTGCGGTTAAATTCCGCACGAAGTGTAAAATGTGTTTTCTCAAAACCCCGCGCCCCGAGAATTTCTATCTCCTGAAACTCGGACAACGCCTTGAAAACGTGAAAATGCGTGTAATTAAAAACGGTTTCGAAAAGCTGCTGTCCGTTTCGTCCTTTTTGCGATTCAGCCAGCGGATAACGTCGGAAAGGCAGCAAATCACTTTCGGCTTTAAAGGTCGCTTTAATCAGATCAAGCCACGTCCCTGCTTGGATTTTCAGGCGAAAAGGAACCGTGTTGAGGTGAATGCCGAGGGCTCGTTCACCGTCGGTTACTTCGAGACGACCGTTCGATTCGAGTCCGGTAAGGACGTCGGTTTGACCGCAGGCAAAACTCAACGCTTTTAAATGCGCTGCCAGCAAAACGTGTTTGAGCGGCACTTCGGCAATCTGCGCCAATTGTTTCAACGCATCGGAAAGTTCGGCTGAAACGGGAATGTCCAAAATTCCGACTTCAAATTCTTTAGTTCGCTCTTTGTGAGATTTACGGCGCGGCAAAATATTGACAGTGCAATCGGCAAGATTCTGCTCCCAAAAACTCTGGCATTTCGGCGAAGCGATAGTCCACCGTTCGAGTGCAACGAAATCTCGATAAGCGACTGTCGGCGGCGGCGGAAGCGGGAGTTCATTATTTCGCAGAGCCAGACTGTAGTTTTGAAGAATTTCCGTCAGTAGCGATGCCGTACTCCAGCCGTCGAGAATCGAATCGTGGAAACTCAAAACCAGATGAAACGTTTCATCCGTCATACGGTGAGCATAAAATCTGATTAAAGGAGCCTGCGCCCAAACAAAACCGCGTTCTTTTTCCTGTTCTATCCAGGTATCCTGATTTATCTTTTTTTCTGCCGGAGAAAAGGCACGAAAATCAATCGTTTGCAAAGGCACTTCAAGATTTTCCAGAACAATTTGTAAAGGTTCGCTAAAGCCTGTAAGATCAAAAAACGTGCGTAGTATCGGATGCCTTCTCACTGTTTGCCAAACCGCTTCTCGCAATTTATTTTCATCAAAACGGGCTTTTAGCTGATAGAGGAAAATGTCGTGATAAAGCGGCGCATCCGGATCGAACTGACAATGAAAAATAACGCCGGATTGAATGCGCGCCAACGGATAGGCATCCGCTACGCCTTTCGGCAATTTTTTGCGATCTTCGCCGGTAATCAAACTGAAAGGTGCAGTTGCAACGCGCTCCGGTAAATCATCGCCTGACAATTCCGAACTTTCCGCAATCTTGCGAACGGTTTGATGTTGGAAAATCTGTTGCAGGGAAATATTTACTCCTCGGTTAGCGGCAGCTGCACGCGCCTTAATACTAAGAATCGAATCGCCGCCCAACTCGAAAAAATTATCGTCAATGCTGATTTCAGAAATGCCGAGAACTTCTGTCCACGCCGCGTATAAATGCTGTTCGACCATATTACGCGGTGCGGCAAACTCCTTATCGGTTTGCGGACGCAAAAAACTCGGTTCAGGTAATGCCCCGACATCGAGTTTGCCGTGAGCGGTGAGCGGCAACCGGTCGAGAGTTACGAAATGCGCCGGAATCATCTGCTCCGGCAACCGCTTGCGCAAGTAACGGCGTATTTCACCAACTATCAACGATTCATCAGTTCTCTTCGGAACGATATACGCGACCAGATGTTTTTCAATTTGCCTCTGATCGGATTTGTCTGCCCGGGTGTCCTTAAGAAATCGTCGCAGTTCGGTAACATTTTCTTCGCTTTCCGACTGTTCAACCTGATAGTTTGCCGCAGTTTGATCGAACGCCGGAGTCTGTTTGACGACGACGACGGCATCCGACACCTGCGGATGTGAGCGCAGTGCCGCTTCGATCTCGCCCGTCTCGATCCGGTAGCCTCTGATCTTTACTTGCCGGTCGCTTCTGCCGATGTATTCCAGTTCCCCGTTCGAGAGTCTTCTGCCTAAATCTCCGGACTTATACAACCGCGCTCCCTCTCTTTGCGAATACGGATGCGGAATGAACCGCTCCGCCGTCAATTCCGCCCGATTCAGATATCCATGTGCCAACCCGTCGCCGCCGACATAGATCTCGCCAATGATTCCCGCCGGCACCGGTTCGAGCTGCTCGTCCAGCACATATATCTCCAGATCGG
>CAYUGW010000278.1:0-6012 GCA_964444245.1 uncultured Blastocatellaceae bacterium
TACGGCTCAACTTGCGCCGCTTCCATCTTTTTGAATTCCTTCCAGATATAGAGCATTCGATGAATAAACGTCCAGAGCGAACCGATTGCTAAAATCCATAAAACCTGCGGCATCCGGTTAAATAAAAAGAAATCGGAATTCCAATCCCAGGTTGATAAAGCTCCGATAATTAGTAGCACAACGCGTTCGGGGCGTTGCAAAAATCCGACGTTTGCCTTTACCCCCATTCCTTCGGAACGCGCCGTCGTGTAGCTGACCATCACCGAAAACATCATCGCCACGCCGGCTAAGATCGTATTAAGAAGCGAATGCTGCGGAATATTGCTGGCGTAAAAAGCGATGATTCCCAAAAAGACGACCATATCGGAAATACGGTCGAGCGACGAATCGAGAAAACCGCCGAAGCGCGTAACTCTGCCGGAAAGCCGCGCCACATTGCCGTCGAGCATATCGAACAGATTGGCGATAATAAGGACGATTCCCGCCCAGAAAAATTCGCCGAAACCGAACAGAACGCCGCAGCCGACATTTATCGTTACGCCGATAACCGTCAGAATGTTCGGATTTACGCCGCCGAACGCAATCCAGCGCACCATCGCATTGATGATCCGCATCGCACCTTTTCCGATACTTGCTCCAAACATTTTGCTTCGCAAGGTAAAAAGTAAAAGGTAAAGGTAAAACTCTAAATTCTGATGTTTTACCTTTTACCTTTTACCTATTACCTTTTACTCCTCCTGTTTATCGTGAATCGTATAAAGTTTGGAAATCTCGAATTTTCGCACGCCTTGTTCGGTTCTGACCGTAACTTCGTCGCCTTCTTCTTTGCCCATCAAGGCTTGTCCGATCGGCGAAACGGTTGAAATCAGACCGTTATCGGGATCGCTTTCTTCGCTTGTGACGAGTTTATACGTAATTTCAACATCGCGGTCGAGATCATATAAGAAAACCTTTGAACCGTAAGCCGCGCTGCCGGTCGGGATTTTTGTCAGATCAACATCCTTTAATTCGCTCAGACGCTTGCGGAGTTGTCCGATTCGCGCCGAAACCATTGATTGGCGTTCGAGCGCGGCTTTATACTCGGCATTTTCCCGCAGATCGCCGAATTCACGCGCCTTTTGAATTTCCTTCGGCAGCGTAAAATGCATTTCTTCTTCCAAAGAGTCTATTTCTTCCTGAATTTTTTTTCTGATTGCTTCCATAATATTTAAGTTCAATATTTTACCAAAGACAGAATTTTTTTTCTGAAAATTTCTGCCGGCATATTCAATTTTCTCTTTTGTTATTAATTAATTTTTTCAACCGGAGCGGCAAATGAAATTCCTATATCGCGTGCCGTGCGAACCAATTGCCCGTCAATATTGACGGTTTTGATATTGGCAATCGCTTCCGAAAGCGGAACTGTCGAAACGCGGTTTGACTGCAAAGCCACCATTTTTCCGGTTTCTCCCTCGACCAGCGCACGAACCGCGCACGCTCCGAAATTCGTTCCGAGCATCCGGTCAAAGGCATTCGGACTGCCGCCGCGCTGCAAGTGTCCGAGAACGACGCAGCGCGATTCTTTTCCGGTCAATTCCTCGACTTTTTTTCTGACATGATCGCCGACACCGCCCAATCTCAATTCCTTATTATCGAGATACAATTCGCCTTTTCCGATCTCGCACGCGCCCTCGGCAACGACAATGTTCGTAAATTTCGAGCCGGCTTTTTCGCGTTGGATGATTTTTTTGACAATCGCGTCAAATGAATACGGAATTTCGGGAATTAAAATAACGTCCGCGCTTCCGGCTAAACCGCAATGAAGCGCGATCCATCCCGTATTGCGTCCCATTACTTCCAAAATCATCACGCGGTCGTGCGATGCGGCGGTCGTATGCAGACGGTCGAGCGCTTCGGTGGCAATATCGATCGCCGTCATAAAACCGAAGGTCAGCTCCGTTGCCGATAAATCGTTGTCAATCGTTTTCGGAACGCCGATCACCGGAAAACCGCGCTGGTGAAATTTCTCGGCAATCGCCAGCGTGCCTTCGCCGCCGATGACGATCAGCGCATCGATCTCGTTTTTTTCGAGATTGACCAGTGCTTCATCAATCGGCATATCGGGAACGACCAGTTTGCCGTCAATGATTTTGCAGAAGCTTCCCTTGTTTCTCGTGCCGAGAATCGTTCCGCCGCGCGGCAAAATTCCGCTGACGGTTTTCGGTGTCAGTTTCGTCAATTGAGTTTCGCCTAAAATACCTTCAAAACTGTCTTCGATCCCGATGCACTTCATCCCGAACCTGCCGGTTGCCGTTCGCACAACCGCCCGGATTACAGCATTTAGTCCCGGCGCATCGCCGCCGCCTGTCAAAATTCCTATTTGTTTATACATAATAGTAAAAAGCTTAATAATAAAATGTTAATTGTAATTTACAAAACTGCGATTAACAATTTTTTTCGGTTTATTCGGTTTTTTTTTGACTGATCTGTAATGATTGCTTAAAAAATAAAAAAGGCTTTCGCAACCGTCAACTGCGAAAGCCTTTTCGATTTAATCTTACAAACTACATCCGCGCCAGATTTTGTTCCAAAAGTTTTTTCGCTTCGACAATGGCATCAATCGCTTTGAGAACCTGCGGATCGCTTTCGAGCAGAACCTGCTGTCCGGCTTCGCTCGAATTATTGGCGGTCGCAATCTCTTCACGAATTCGTGCCTTGACATAATCAACCTGACTGTTGATATTTGCCGCCGACAAACCGCTTTTCTCATCTTGCGCGGCAAATGCGCGAAAAGCATTGAGCAGATTATCGCTGATTTGAAAATCACCCGGCGCAACCGTCTGTTTATAATTTTGTTTATCAACCTTGTAATTTTCAAAACCCTTGATTTGTCCGGCAACGAGTTGTCGAACAAAGAAAAATGCTTCTTGATTAATCCGCGCCCGCAGAGGCGTAAAGGCAAGCGGCGGGGCTTTGAAATCGGGTTCGATGCCGCGTCCGCCGTAGAAAATTCTGCCGCCCGCAGTTTTTACCGGAACGCCTGCCGGTTTCGGCTTTGCATCCGTTTCGGTTTCGACGTTTCCTTCTTCATCTTCGCCGTTATGCGTGTAATAATCATAGATCGAACCGCTCGAATAATCGCGCTGGAGCGAACGACCGTAAGGCGTGTAATATCTGGCAGTTGTCAGAGTCATTCCTGTTCCGTAAGGCATCGGGAAAACTCTCTGCACTAAACCTTTACCGAAACTCTCGCTGCCGACGACGACTCCGCGCCCGTAATCCTGCATCGCGCCCGCGACGATTTCCGAAGCCGAAGCCGAACCGCCGTTAATCATCACAACGACCGGAAAAGTTTCGGGATCGCCGCCGATGGTTTTGAGTTCTTCCGAACGCGAATATTGCGTGCGCCCTTTGACCGAAACGACCGTCTGACCTTTCGGCACGAATTCGCCGACGACTTCTCTTGCCTGTTGAAGAAGTCCGCCGGGATTTCCGCGCAGATCAAGCACGAGGCTTTTCATTCCCTGTTTTTTCAGATCGGCAATCGCCTGTTTGAGTTCTTCGGAAGTCGTTTCCTGAAAACCGCCCGTCAAACCGACGTAACCGATTTCGGAATTGAGCATAAAATAATTGCGCACCGAAGGCAGCGGAACGCCGCCGCGCACGATTGTAAAATCAACCGGCTCTTTGCTTCCGGCGCGTTCGATTTTGACATTGACCGGAGTTCCTCTTTTGCCGCGCACATTTTTGGAAACTTCCGCGCTCGACCAATCCTTTGCATCTTTACCTTCGACTTCGAGAAAACGGTCGCCGTATCGGATTCCGGCTTCATCGGCGGGCGTGTTCGGAATTACCGATTGCACATAAACGCCGTCGCGGTGCTGCAAAATCGAAACACCGATGCCGTAAAATTGCGATGCCTGTTCTTCATAGAGCTTGCGAAATTGATCGCGCGTAAAAAACGCCGAATGCGGATCGAGAGTCCAGAGCATACTTTGAATCGAGCTTTCGGAAATTTTTTCGTAATCTACTTTTCCGACGTAATTCGCGTCAATAATATCGAGGGCTTCCCGATAATCCGCAGTTATGCTATTCGGCGAAAGGGCGGTATCAGCCGAAGATTTAACCGGGAATTTCCCGAAAAATCCGCCTAAAATCGCACCGAATATAACTATTAAAATGGCGGCAATGCCGAATTTCTTGCTCATAAAAAACTTCTCCAAACTCTTAAAACTATATCACAAATTAGTTGCAAAAACAGAGTCGGCGGTTGTCGGCGGCTTTGTTTTCGGGAATTATTTCGACATTCGTCTTTTTCCCTGAATAAAATTAACTGTAATAAACAAAAAAACATTTTTTTGTCGAGGAAAATATCAATATGTTCGATACCGATTTACTTTTTGCACACAAAAATTTAACATTACATTTTTGCCAAATGAAACCAACTCTTTCCATCATTATTCCGGCGTATGAAGAACAGGATCGGCTCGGCGGCTCGGTTCAGCAAATACTTGCCTATATCGAAAGCGAAAAACTCGATGCCGAGCTGATTATCATTGACGACGGCTCAAAGGATCAGACGGCGGAGATCGCCGAAAAAGCGTGCGCCGAATTCCCCGAAATTGCGACACAAGTCATCCGCTACGAAAAAAATCGCGGCAAAGGTTACGCCGTCAAAACCGGACTCGAAGCCGCAAAAGGCGATATCGCCCTTTTCAGCGATGCCGATCTTTCCACGCCGATTACGGAATTGCCGAAACTCATTTCACCGATTCAAAACGGCGAATTCGACGTAACCTTCGGCTCACGCGCACTTGACCGAACTCTGATCGGCGTTCATCAACCGTGGCGGCGCGAGCAGGGCGGAAAGGTTTTTAATTTTATCGTCCGACTTCTGACGGGCTTGCCTTTCTGGGATACGCAGTGCGGTTTCAAAGCGTTTAATATGCGCGCATTCCGTCCGCTGCTCGGCGTAATGCAGATCGAACGGTTCGGTTTCGATGTCGAATTTCTATTTGTGGCGAATCTTCACGGTTTGAAATTAAACGAAATTCCGGTGCGCTGGGATCACGACGAACGCACGAAGGTTAATGTTTTCCGCGATTCGCAGAGAATGTTCAACGAAGTCCGCCTGATTCGCAAAAATGCAAAAAAAGGCGTTTATGATTTGAGCGAGAAACAAAAAGCCGAAATTAAAAAAGCTGAAGAAAAAGTTCTAGCTGAAACCGAAAGTTAAGACTGGAGCGCGAGCGTCCCGCTTGCATGAGCGCGACAGCGCGAAAAAGCCTTCCGTTGCAATAATCTTGATTTTATTTGGAACATTTGTTCGTCCTATCGGACTCATTGCAAGCGGGGACGCTTGCGCTCCAGTCTTTATTGGAATAATTTTAATAATTATGACCGCAAAATTAAACGTCAATATAGACCACGTGGCAACGATCCGTGAAGCGCGCAAAACCATCGAACCGAGCATTATTGCCGCCGCCGTCGTCTGCGAACAAGCGGGCGCGGACGGCATCACGGTTCATCTGCGCGGCGACCGGCGGCATATTCAAGACCGCGACATCGAACTTTTGCGTGATGTCGTAACGACTTATCTGAACGTAGAAATGGCGGCGACCGACGAAATGATGCAGATCGCGCTTCGCACCAAACCCGACGCGGTTTCGCTCGTGCCGGAAAAACCGAACGAAATTACGACCGAAGGCGGTTTGGACGTTTTGAAAAATCTTTCAACCGTCGGCGAAGCGGTCAAACAATTGCGCGATGCGGGCATTTTCGTCAGCATTTTTCTCGATCCGGTCAAGGAACAGATCGAAGCCGCGCAAGCGATCGGCGCCCAGCAGGTCGAACTCTGCACGGGCGAATACGCCGAACTCACCCTCGGCGCAAGAGCTTCGCACGGCGAGGGCGCGATGCGTGCCGCGCAGGAAATCAAACGAATTGATTCTGCCGCATCACACGCCGGAGAACTCGGCTTAAAAGTCGCCGCCGGACACGGTTTGACTTATCGAAATGTCGGCGCACTCGCGC
>CAYUGW010000279.1:0-5991 GCA_964444245.1 uncultured Blastocatellaceae bacterium
GCAATTCTTCCGTGTGCCGGACTTCCGGCGGCATCTCATTAAAATTTGAAGTTATCAAATGATGTTTCGTAATATCTTTTAATTTATCAAACCAGAAAACCGAAAGCGCGGTTAAAACCGCCCCTTTCAGCGGAATCGGATTCGGCATTACACAATCGAATGCGGAAATTCTGTCTGTGGCGACGAGCAGCATTTGCGAATCTCCGATTTGATAAACATCACGAACCTTTCCACGATGAATCAAAGACAAACCGACTATATTAGTTTCCGAAACCGTTTTTACTGCTGACATATTTAACTTTTATTATGGTTTTTTTATCAAGCTAACTTTAGTATGAAATTTAAATTTGGTAAAGGTTTGAAGTTGATTTTTTTTCTAAAAGAATAATTAATGTTAAAAAATAGTTAAAAAATTGCAAATAATGTAAAATAATGCGTGACAAATTGAAAAGAAATGTGCATAATATCTAGTGGCAGGTCAAAAAGCCCACAAAATCAAATTATTTGTGAATACGTAAAAAACTTCCTGCTTTCAACAAATAACCCCTTCTCACAACAAACTTATTCCACATATTGCAGAAATTTTGGAAAAAACAGATATGTTCAAAAAAGAGTATTTAGAATTTCGTAGAGTGAAATTTGGATTAGTAAATCTCGCTTTGTATGCAATTTTTACAACAACGGAAATTGCCGCTCAAACTTCCGTTACGGCACATGAATTAGAGTCCGAAAGTTTTAATTGGTGGATGATAATCCTTTTTATTTTAGTCGGATGTTTAGCCCTCGCAATTTTTTACCGGTATAAAACAAAAAATGCGGAAGAACTTACCGCTGCATCTTATAAAAGAGTTTCGTATTCGGACAACAAAACCGGAAAAGAACCCATTTCTGCCGATAAAGACCTTGAATGGCTAAGAAAAAATCGAAAGCTTGTCGGTAAGACCGAAACTCCGACAAGATCCAGACCGGAAAAAACTAAGCAGAACGGTTCTGCCAAGCCGCATTCTTTGTCAATAGAAAATATTGATGAGGTTTCCACGGTTTTGCCGATTTATTCTTTTTTAAAGCTCAAGCCGACCGAACTGTTTGTTGCTTTGCCGATTTCAAATGATGAGGCATTGATGAGTGCGATCGAGCAGGTTCACGAAGAACTTGAAGAAGACGAAGAAATTCGTACCTTAGCCGTCAGAATTTTGGCGGCATTCAAAACGAGTAATTCGGTCGAAGCCCTTTCGCAGGTCGCGCTTTACGATCTTTCTTCAAATCTGCGTTCCAAAGCAGTTACGACTCTTTCCGAATTTGATCACGAATCGGTTTTTGAAACAATTTTGCTGGCTTGTGCCGATCCGACCCGCGAAGTCAGAGCGGCGGCGGCGCGTTCGCTTTTTCATCTGACATTTAACCGCGGCGATGCCTGGGCAAGAATTGCCAATTCTGGCGAACAAGGCAGAATGGCTCAAATAGCCCGAGCCGCAATCGAAGCCGATTTGGTCGAAAGATCGTTTGAGCGGCTGATTCATCCGGACCGAAAATATGCGTCCGAAGCCTTTGCTTTGGTAACTTTGCTGATCAGAGCCGGCGAGATCGAAGTTATTACGAATTTTCTGCATAAAAACCGGGATGCAAAATTGCGCCGGGCGATTCTGCATACGATCAAAGTGAGCAAAGATAAAAAAGGTCTGGACGGATTAAATTCCTTGCTTAAACAAGCAAATTTGTCGCCCGAACTTCAGGAAGATGTTGACAAAACAATCGAAGAAATGGGATTTGTCACCGTTTAAAAGATTTTCCGATTAACAGTCAATAAAAAAAACAACTTCACTCGGCAGTTTTGGAAAACGAAAATGGGGTCATTTCATATCAGGGAAAATTTTGATGAGCGCGTATTTGCGGAAATCGGGAAAAAAGCACCTGATTTTGTTTTAAGAAATGAAAAAGATATTGAATGGCGGTTGTCTGATCAGTTGGGTCAGGTAACTGCCATTCTTTTTTATCCGAAAAACGAAACGCTTGTCTGCACCAAACAGCTTTGCTCTTTGCGGGATAACTGGTCGGATTATTTGGAATCAAAAGCGGTTATCATCGCAGTTTCGCCCGGAAACATGGAAGATCATCTGACGTTTGCCCAAAAATACAGGTTGCCTTTGCCTATTCTGGCGGATTCAGAAAGAAAAATTACTAAAATTTATATGAATCACTGGTTATTTCCGGTTTCTTTTACACGCGGCATTGTCGTTATTGATGCCAAAGGAATTATCCGCACGAAAAAAATAATGCTGCGCGCCTTTCGCCCCGCAGATCGCAGTGTTATTACGGCAATTCACGCCGCCCGCGCCGACGCTCTCTATGAAAAATACGAGTCAATTTTAAGTAATCGTGAAACTTAAGACATCGGATCATACGACATTAAAAATTCTTTATTTGTTCGTAAATCCAGTTTCTTCAATCAATTTCTGGTAAAATTTTCAACATAATTTTCAGAGCAAAAAACATCTGAAAATTTACGCATTCACCCGTGCATTTGTATTTCATTCACGATACAATTTACCGATGCGATTCAAATTAGTTTCAGAAAATATACCGAAAGGCGATCAGCCGCAGGCGATTTCGCAGCTTGTCAAAGGTTTGAACGAAGGCGAGCAACATCAGGTTTTACTGGGAATTACGGGCAGCGGCAAGACTTTTTCGATCGCGAAAGTAATTGAAGAGGTTCAGCGTCCGACGCTTGTTCTGGCGCATAATAAAACTCTCGCCGCCCAGCTTTATCAGGAATTTAAGACATTTTTCCCCGAAAACGCGGTCGAATATTTCGTTTCGTATTACGATTATTATCAGCCCGAAGCGTATGTTCCCGCGTCCGATCTCTATATCGAAAAAGAAGCGACGATCAATGAAGAAATTGACCGTCTGCGTTTGAGTGCGACACGCGCACTTTTCGAGCGGCGCGATGTGATTGTCGTTGCGTCGGTTTCGTGTATTTACGGTTTAGGCGATCCGGACGCGTATTTCGGAATGCTTCTTTTTGTCGAACCCGGACAAAATCTAAAGCGCGAAGACCTTTTGAAAAAACTCGTCGAACTGCAATACGAACGCTCGCATATCGAATTCGAGCGCGGCTCTTTTCGCGTGCGCGGTGATACGGTCGAGATTTATCCGAGTTATCAGGACCAAGCTTATCGCATCGAATTTTGGGGCGATGAAATTGATTCGATCTCGACGATTGATCCGCTTTTGGGCGAAGTCCTATTCAAACACGAATCGCGTCTGCCGATCTATCCCAAAACTCACTATGTGATGAGCAAACCGACGATAAAGCGTGCGCTCAAAACAATTAAAGAAGAACTCGTCTGGTGGGAAGAAGAACTCATCAAACAGGGAAAACTCGTAGAAGCGCAGCGCCTGCATCAGCGCACTATGTATGATCTCGAAATGATCAAGGAAATGGGATTTTGCCGCGGAATCGAAAATTATTCGCGCCATCTGACGGGCAAAAAACCGGGCGAACCGCCGCCGACCTTGCTTCATTATCTGCCGGACAATGCGCTGATGGTCATAGACGAATCGCACCAAACCGTTCCGCAGATCGGCGCGATGTATAAAGGCGATCAATCGCGCAAGGGAACTCTGGTCGAATACGGTTTTCGTCTGCCGAGTGCGAAAGATAACCGCCCTCTGAGTTTTGAAGAATTCGAGCAAAAGGTCGGGCAGACAATTTATGTTTCGGCAACGCCGGGAAATTACGAACTCGAAAAAACGGGCGGAGAATTTATCGAACAGGTCATACGCCCGACGGGTTTGATCGATCCGATAATCGAAGTGCGCCCGGTGCGCGGGCAGATTGACGATCTTCTGGAAGAATGCCGCAAACGCGCTGAACGAAACGAAAGAGTTTTAGTTACAACACTTACAAAAAAAATGTCGGAAAATCTAACCGAATATTTCGCGGAAGTCGGCGTAAAAGTAAATTATCTTCATTCCGACATTACGACACTCGACAGAATCAAGATTTTAAGAAACCTGCGGCGCGGCGAATTCGACGTACTGGTCGGAATCAATCTTTTGCGCGAAGGTCTGGATCTGCCGGAAGTGTCTTTGGTTGCAATACTTGACGCGGACAAAGAAGGATTTTTAAGAAGTGAAAGAAGTTTGATTCAAACCATCGGACGCGTCGCGCGAAATTCGGAGGGAATCGCGATTCTTTACGCCGATAAGATCACCAGATCAATGAAAGTCGCGATTGACGAAACACTCCGCCGCCGCAAAATTCAGGAAGAATACAACGCGGAACACGGAATCACGCCGACGACAATCGTCAAATCAATCGAAGCGACTTTAGTTACGGCGTATGAAGCCGATTATTTCAAAGTCCCGCTCGAAATGGACAAATTTGAGGAATATTCTCCCAAACAATTAAAGGAAACGATTTTGCAATTAGAACAAGATATGCGCCAATCGGCACGCGATATGAAATTCGAACAAGCGGCGGAGATTCGTGATCGAATCAATTATCTGCGCGAGCGGCAAATCCAGCTTGCGTAAAAATTTGAAAGATAAAAAAGACATTTTCGGCAAATCTTTTATATAATTCAAAAATGCAAGTGAAGACTCAATTAGACGATCTGCAAAATTATTTGACCGATGCCAGCAATATGCAAGGCGGTTTTGCGGATAAACTCTTTATTCCTGAAACTGCGGCGGAAATCGCGGAAATAATCAAAGAAGCAAACGAAAAAGGAATTCCAGTCACGATTTCCGGTGCGCGAACCGGAACGGTCGGCGGCGCGATTCCGTTCGGCGGGTTTTTGATTTCATTGGAAAAACTCAATCGACTCAAAGAGATCGGCGAAGATTCTGCAATTGTCGAAAGCGGTGTTTTATTGACCGATCTGCAAAAAGCGGTCGAAGCAAAAGGGAAATTTTATCCGCCCGATCCGACCGAATGGAGTTGTCAGATCGGCGGAACGGTTGCGACAAATGCGAGCGGTGCGCGAAGTTTTAAATACGGCGCGACGCGCAAATATGTCGAAAGACTGGAAATTGTTTTGCCGACGGGCGATCTTTTGAATTTAAGACGCGGCGAATGTTTTGCCAAGGAAGGATTTTTAGAACTCGAAACCGAAAGCGGCAATAAAATCAAAGCAAAAATTCCGACCTACCGCCAGCCCGAAACGCGCAAAAACACTTCCGGCTATTTTTCTTCCGACAATTTCGACGCGATTGACCTTTTCATCGGAAGCGAGGGAACGCTCGGCGTAATCACCGAAATCGAGCTGAAAATTTTGCCGAAACCCGAAGGGTTTTTAAGCGGAATCGTCTTTTTCAAAAACGAAAAGGATTTGCTGAATCTTGTAAATGAAGCCAGAAAAGAATCCTTTGAATCAAGACAAATCCAAAATCCAAAATCCAAAATCCAAAATCAGATTGACGCAACTCATTTGGAATATTTCGATGATCAGGCATTAACATTTATTTCCGAAAAATTTCCCGAAACGCCCGCAAATATGGCGGGCGCGATCTTTTTCGAGCAGGAAACCTCTATTGATACGGAAGACGAACTTTTTGAAAAATGGAATGCGCTGCTTGAAAAACACAACGCCGAAATTGAAAGTTCGTGGTTTGCGATAAACGAGCAAGACCTCGAAAAAATGCGCGCGTTTCGCCACGCGCTGCCCGTTTCGGTTAATGAAAAAGTCGTCCGCAATAAACAAAGAAAAATCGGTACCGATATGGCTGTGCCGGACGAAAAATTCGAATCTTTTCTAAAATTTTACAAACAAAAATTGAATGAAAGCGGTCTCGAATACGTGATTTTCGGACATATCGGCGACGCTCATCTGCACGCCAATATTCTGCCGAAAAATGCGGACGAAGCCCGAAAAGCCAAACATCTCTACGGCAGATTTATCGCGCAGAGCATAATGTTCGGCGGCACGATTTCCGCCGAACACGGAATCGGTAAATTAAAGAAACATTATCTTTACGTAATGTACG
>CAYUGW010000280.1:0-5921 GCA_964444245.1 uncultured Blastocatellaceae bacterium
TTCTCGGCAATTTCCTTCTGCTCACAATATATTCCGGAATCAAAAACTTTGACCGCGTTTTTCCTCAAAAAGACGGAATTACGGTGCAACAAGCGGTTGATTTAATTAAGTCAGGCAAAATAAAATCAGTAGAAATAGACAACGGAAGGGCGTTTATTCTCGATCATCATAATGAGAAATATTCATTTTCCGTAAATTCGGATGCCGAACTGAAATTAATCCTGGATAATTCAATCAACACGGAAAATGCGATAGAAATCAGGGAAGCACCATTGCGTTCATCTGTTTTTTCTAATGATCTTCTGCCGCGTTTGATTCAAATAATGTTTATCCTCTTTTTGATCAGCCCGCCGATCATCGCATTTTTGCTGTTTTTGATCTGGAGAGAATTAAAATCAAGAAACAAACTGAAATAAATTCGATAGAATTATTTTAGATTTTGGATTTTAGATTGCCGATTTTGGATTTTGTTTGTTATTTAACGAGTTCAATCCAAAATCTAAAATCTAAAATCTAAAATTAAGCTGGTCGGTCGGGTGGGATTCGAACCCACGATACCTCGCTTAAAAGGCGAGTGCCTTAACCGGACTTGGCTACCGACCGAAATGGATTTTGGATTTTAGATTTTGGATTTTGGATTGAAACAAATCCAAAATCTAAAATCTAAAATCTAAAATTGAAATGGCTGACTCGACAAGATTCGAACTTGCATATCACCGATTAACAGTCGGTTGCTTCCCCATTAGCTACGAGCCAATAAAACTTTTACAAACCAATCCGCAATCCAAAATCCGAATTCCCAAATCGAATCGGTAGGCAAACGCGGCGAAAAATTCGCTTTTATCGGACAAAAGACAAATCGAGTTCATTGCGAACCAAAGAATGGAATTTTTGCATTCTTTTGTCCTCGCAAAATTTTTCGTCCGCGTTTGTTTTGGTAGGATTTTTATTGTTGCTGTAGAAATTTGCACCCTTGCTGACGCGCGGGTTTCTGCCTTTTTTAGAAATTCGGGGCAACAGGATTCGAACCTGTAATCTCGCGGTAATCTGCCGCTAATATCGGGTATAAGCCGACTGTTTTGCCGTTAAACTATGCCCCGCGAAAATTTGGTCGGAACAAAAGGATTCGAACCTTTAGTCTTCCGGTTATCAGCCGAATGCTTTTGCCGTTTAAGCTATGTTCCGTTGAAAATATTGGTTGCGGGAGCAGGAATTTAACCTGCCGATTTGCGGATTATGAGACCGCCGAGCCTGCTTTGCTCCATTCCCGCGCTATAAAAAATGTTGGAGGCGACGGTGAGATTTGAACTCACACCGTTCTGTTTACAAGACAGACGCTCTTATTCCATTTAAGCTACGTCGCCAAGTGATCTGGGATTTGGGATTTGGGATTTCGGATTTGTGTGAAATAATTTCAATCCGAAATCCGAAATCCCAAATCCCACATTGAATTGGTCGCGGTGAGCGGATTCGAACCGCTATTGTCAGGCTTATGAGACCTGTGCTTTGCCGTTTAAGCTACACCGCAATTAGATTTTAGATTTTGGATTTCGGATTTTGGATTGAAGTGAAAACAAATCCAAAATCCGAAATCCAAAATCTAAAATTGAAATAGCCGATGTCGGAATCGAACCGACGACCTGAAGTTTAGAAGACTTCCGCTCTAAATTTCCGCTGAGCTAATCGGCTGTAAAAGTTTTTAGCGGGCGAGTTTGGAAATAATGATTTGTCGCGGCGAATCTTTTTCAAACGGCGAGCCGTCGTGGTCGCCGAACTTTTGTTCGATTTCAAATCCGTTATAAATAAGCAATGATTCGAATTCCTGCGGGAAAAATTGGCGCATCGAAAAGCTAAATATCTTTGACTTTCCGGTTAAAACATTGTGAAAATGCCATTCGATATTATTAATCTGCGTTGCCGCGTTGTAATCAACTTTTCCGGTCAAAATAAATTTTCCTTCCGGCGTTTCGTATTCCGAATCGAGAATGTTTTCGTCCGGCGGACGCGAAAGAATTTTCAGCGAGGGATTGAAAACTTCGACGATAAAACGACCGTCATCGGTTAAATGTTTTTTGACCGACGCGAAACATTTTTCCGCGTCTTCGCGCGTCAAAAGATGCTGCATCGAATTGCCGGGAAGCAGAATCAAAGGAAATTTTCGACCGAGCTTGAAATCTCGTATGTCGCCGGCGAGCAGCCGGAGCGAAACATTTTTCGCCGCCGCTTTTTCGCTTGCCCTGTTCAGCATTTCTGCGGAAATATCAATGCCGACCGCTTCAATATCTCTTTGCGCAAACGGTACGAGAAATGCGCCGCTGCCGCAGGCAAGTTCCAAAACCGGCGAACCGTACCGCTCGATTTTGTCAAAGTAAAAATCAAGTGTTTCCGGCGCGGCAAAATCGCCGTGAACCAGATCGTAAAATATCGAATCCTCATAAATGGTTTGTTCAATGGGCATAACGGAAACCTCACAGAAAAAAGTTAAAAATAATTTTGTATCAATCAAGCCGCGTTCAACAATTTAATCGGCTGTAACTTTATTTGAATTTAGGTAAAATCGTCAACCGTAATCGGTTTTCCAAAATCTGAGTTTCATAATTAAAAAATTGGTGGTTGGAGTTGGTATCGCACCGACCTTTCGACCTTTTCAGAGTCGCACTAATCTATCTCAGTTATCCAACCGTAAAAAATTGGCGGTGACGACGAGACTCGAACTCGCACACTCTTGTTAGACAGACAAGCGCACAGCCTTTGTGCTTCGCCACCCGGTTTAAATTTCGTGTTTCAGATTTATTTTCAATCCAAAATCCAAAATCTAAAATCCAAAATCGGTCTGGGTGGATTGATGAGAATTGAACTCACATAAACCGCATTCACAGTGCGGTGCTTTACCGTTTAAGCTACAATCCACATAAGATTTGAGATTTAGGATTTGGGATTGCGGATTTGAAATTAAATCGCAAATCCGAAATCCAAAATCCAAAATAAATTGGCGGAGAGGACAGGACTCGAACCTGCACGAGAAAATCTCATCGGGATAGCAATCCGTTGCGGCTACCGTTTCGCCACCTCTCCGAAAGTTGAAAAAAAATTGGAGCGAGCAGACGGATTCGAACCGACGCATAACAGTTTTGCAGACTGTAGCCTTAAACCGCTTGGCGATGCTCGCGGAAAATTTCAGATTTCAAATTTCAGATTTCAAATTTAAGATTAAATTTTGAATCTGGAATTTTAATTCTTGAATTAATTTTGGCAAGGACGACGGGATTCGAACCCGCAATCTTCAACTTGAAGGGCTGACGGCTTAACCGATTTGCCTACGTCCTCATAAAGAAAAATATAAAAAAATGCGCGTGGAAAGATTCGAACTTTCAACATTTTGATTTTAAGTCAAACGCCTCTGCCGATTGGGCTACACACGCACACCGATTTTGGATTTTAGATTTTTGATTTTGGATTTGAAGAAGAAAAATACTCGCGGCAAGATTTGAACTTGCACCTGAATAGTTTTTGAAACTATCGCCTCTGCCGAATTGGGCTACGCGAGCCTGAATTAAGGATTAAAATTTGTGATTTACAGTAAAAATCCGAAATCCGAAATCCGAAATCCCAAATCGAATCTGGTGGATCGGGAGGGATTCAAACCCTCACAAGAAGTTTGCAGGACTTCTATGCTGCCAAAATTACATCACCAACCCGAAAATTTGGTACCGACGGCGAGACTCGAACTCGCAATAACTCGCTTCTAAGACGAGTGCCTTTGCCAATTAGGCTACGTCGGCGCATAAAAAATTTGAAATCTGAAATTTGAAATAAAAATTGGTCCGGGCGGCAAGATTCGAACTTGCGAACACATGTTTCCAAAACATGCCCGTATATCCATCTGCGGAACGCCCGGAAAATTAAAAAATTGGCTTCGGGGAAAGGATTCGAACCTCTATTTCATGAGCCAAAATCATGCGTCCTGCCAATTGGACGACCCCGAAATACTGCGGGATTTAAATAATCCAAAATCCAAAATCAGAAATCCAAAATTGAAATGGCTTCGGCAGGATTTGAACCTGCAACTTCAAGATTCGAATTCTTGCGCTCTGATTCCGTTGAGCTACGAAGCCGTGACCGATTTGGGATTTGTGATTGTGGAATTCGGATTGAATAAATCCAAAATCCGAATTCCACAATCGAACTGGTGGGAACGAGAGGATTCGAACCTCCAACCTGCTCCTTCGCAGAGAGCCGCGCTGATTCCAATTGCGCCACGTCCCCATTTTGATTTGGGATTTGGGATTTGGGATTTATTTCAATCCGAATTCCACAATCACAAATCCCAAATCGAACTGGCGGAAGGCACAGGACTCGAACCCGTATGCGCATTTTGCGCGGCAGTTTTCAAGACTGCTGCCACACCGATTTGGCTTGCCTTCCGAAATAAAAATTGTGAGGAAAGTGAGATAAAGGGAAAGAAATCACGTTTTTCTTCAACGGGGGAAATTAACAAACCTGAACGAATTTGTATGAGAAAACTTCAAACTGCATTTTAAAAAAATCCAAAATCCAAAATCTAAAATCCCAAATCGTTTGGCAGGCGCGTTCAGATTTGAACTGAAAACTCCGGTTTTGGAGACCGGCATTTTGCCGATTGAAACTACGCACCCGTAGCGATTTTGGATTTCGGATGTTAGATTTGGGATTGAAATAAATCCCCAATCCCAAATCCTCAATCCCAAATCGGAAAGTGAGCGACGGGAATCGAACCCGCAACATCCGGTTTGGAAGACCGGCACTCAGCCTATTTGAGTTTCGCTCACAAATTTTATGATCTTTGATTTTTGATCTTCGATCTTTGTTAGTTTTCAAAGATCAAAGGTCCAAGTTCCAAGTTCAAATTTTTGGTGCATCGGGAAAGATTCGAACTTTCACAGCGTTAAAACGCGACAGTTTTACAGACTGCCAGCCTTTACCGACAGGCGACCGATGCGTGATAAATAAAATTTTTTGTGTCAGAATAAAAAAAGGCGGAGAGAAGATCAGACAGACTTCGGACGCATTTATGCCCGAATATAAGTCGCATAAGATTTTTTACTTTCGGAACTCGCCAAAGTTTTTAACGTAAGTAAAAAGTCTTTCCAAAACTCACTCTCTGCCTTTTTTTATTTTTTGTTCGGATAGTTTTCGGTCAAACGCCGCATCTTCGCGCACATGGATCAAAAACTTCCAAACTTTTTTTCGGTTATTCAATTGTCAAACAGCTCTAAAAACGAAAAAGAGCGGCGACTTTTTCCAAAGACTCTTTCGAGAACTTTTTCGCGTCACCGCTCCTAAAACAAATTCGGATTTTTTTTTATGAAAATCCAGTTAAATTTTTATGTTTCGGGAGCGGAAACTGCCGCTCCCGCTTTTCTAAATCCTTTTCTCCCCACGACTTAACGCGACGAGGTTCGGTTGATAATCCGTATTGTCAAAATTGGCGCACACCGATATTGTCAGGCTTCTGCCGAATCGCATCTGTTTCAATGCGGGCGAGCCGAACAAATTCTGAATTGTATGTGACCAAGTTTGAATCACTGACTTATCTCCTAAAAATTTTTTCTCAAATGTGTTCTTACTGCGAACACTTAAGAGTTTAACCATAACCCGAACGAGCCTGTCAAGACTTTTTTGCAAAGCGTGTAAAAAAAAATACAAAAATACTAGAAATGTCGGAAGCCTTTTTCCCGCAAAATTCGAGTTTCATTTTTTGAAATAAGTTCAATTTTTTCGGGCGTTTTCGTGATCTCTCCGATACAGGAAATTTTAGTGTTTTTCGAGCCGAAAATTTTTTCTAAATTTTTTTTCAAATTAGGTTTGTTTGAGGTGAAAAGTAACTCGAAATCTTCTCCGCCGTTCAGAGCAAATTCCAAAAAATCCAAAATTTCGGATGA
>CAYUGW010000281.1:0-5914 GCA_964444245.1 uncultured Blastocatellaceae bacterium
GATATGCCTGTTCGGATCACGCATCCTGGACAACCAGAAATTATCCGGCATCATTCCCTTTTGAAGCAACATTAAGCAATTCAAACAGCGCGATTCATACGGTAAACGACACGCTTCTGCGGAGTAACAACAATGCCGACCACGCTCTGAAATTTGCAAAACTCGCTCTATCCTACGTCGGCGAACTGGCGAAAGGCGAGATCGTGCGAAACAACGTTCCGAGCAAAGCGCGTGCGGATTTTGACGGCGACGGAAAAACGGATATTTCCGTCTTTCGTCCCGATACCGGAGTTTGGTATTTGAATCGAAGTACCGATGGTTTTCTGGCAATAAATTGGGGAATATCTTCCGATAAACTCGTACCGGCTGATTTCAACGGCGACGGACAAACCGACATTGCGATTTTCCGGGCAACCAACGATTCGAATTTACCTGATTTTTATATTTTGCAAACCAACGATTTTACGTTTTCCGGTTTATCCTGGGGAATCGAGGGCGATATTCCTGCGGTTGCCGATTATGACGGCGACGGCAAAAGCGATATTGCCATTTTCCGCCCGTCAAGCAATACCTGGTATATTTTGCGCTCGTCCGACGGCGCAGTTTTGACTCACACATTCGGACAAGCAAACGATAAACCGATTGTCGGAGATTTCGACGGCGACGGAAAAGCCGATTTGACGTTGCTGAGAAACGATAATCAATGGATTATTTATAAATCAAGCACGAATTATGCGACATCGGAAACCTTTGATTTCGGTTTAACCGGCGATATTCCCGTTCCTGCTGATTTCAACGGCGACGGTAAAGATGAGATCGCGGTTTTCCGCCCTTCAAACGGAACGTGGTACTATCTGCGAGAGGATAACTCGATTTCCTTCGCTCAGTTCGGCGCAACCGGCGATATTCCGGCAACGGGCGATTACGACGGCGACGGAATTTCGGATTATGCGATTTATCGTCCATCAACCGGAGTTTGGTATATTTTACGAAGTTCTAATTCAAGCTATGAAATCCAAAGTTTCGGGCTTTCACAAGATACGCCGCTTCCGTTCGCTTATCAAAATTAATTTCTAATCAAAACAAAAAAACCGGCTGATAAAATCATATCAGCCGGTTTTTCCTGTTTAAACTCAAATAATTTATCGGTTAAAGCTTAAAAGTGCTTCGCGCATTTCTCCGGCACTTCGCCAGCGGTTTTCGACCTCTTTGGCAATCGCTTGTTCGATTACAAAGGCGATTTGCGGCGGAATATCGGGCAATCTTTGAGCCAGCGGCACAATCGGTTTTTCAAAAATTGCTTTTACCGTTTCCGAAATTCCAGCCCGCGGCGATAGATCGAGCGCGTGTTTTCCGGTCAAAAGACTGTAAGCCGTCATTCCGATCGCATAAATATCGGAAGGCGGGCGAACTTCTTTGAAATCTCTGACCTGTTCCGGCGGCATATAAGCAATCGTTCCGGCGACATCGCCGACCATCGTTACGCCGCTCATTCCGGTTTGTTTAAAACTTTTTGCCAACCCGAAATCCGTTAATTTTGAAATATAATTCGGAAAATTTCCGTCAACTAAAATGTTTTGCTCTTTTATATCGCGGTGAACGAATCCGAGTGAATGGGCAAAATCAAGTGCCGCCAAAGTTTGCTCGATGATTTTAACGACTTCCTGATAAGTGAGTTTTCCGCCGTGATGCTTGGCAAGTTTCGAGGCGTCCATTCCGCCGACATATTCCGAAACAAGATATACAATTCCGTTGTGCGTGCCGTGTTCGATATAACTGACAACGTGCGGATGTACGAGACTTGCGGCGACTTCGATTTCCCGCATAAATCTTTTCAGGGATTGTTCGCTGACGGCAACTTCCGGCAAAAGCGTTTTGATCGCCACTGCCTGACCGTTTTTAATCGAACGCGCGAGCATCACACTTCCCATTCCGCCCTGTCCGAGAACACGAATCATCTGATAACCGGGAATCGGCTGCGGATTTTTCTTTAATTTTTCGCGGCAATCGTCGCACAGAAAAGAAAGTTTGGCATCGGGCTGCGAGGCTTCGGCTTTTGAAGGAACTCCGCAATTCAAACATTGTACCGTAATTACCGAAGGAACAGTATCGGCATTGACTCTTGATGCCGAAAGTATTTCACCCGGCGCGGCTTTAACATCGGTTTTTACTTCGACTTCCAGAACCGTTTCGCCGCCCTGAATGCGATCGCCGTTTTTCAAATGGGCGGTTTCAACCCTGATTCCATTGACGAATGTTCCGTTGGTCGAACCGAGATCACGCAAAAAACACTGCGGCGGTGCCATTTCCAGCAAACAATGATGTCGGGAAAAAAAACGGTCGTGCGGAAGACAGAAATGAGCGGCTTCGCTCCGCCCAATCATAAAAGTTTCGTGTTGGTCAAACGTAAAGACACGACCGCTTTGCGGTCCTGCCAAAACGCGCAAGGTTACTCGCATCAATTATCAGTTTAATATTTGCCGTTCAAATTCCAAAGTCGAGAAGACTTAATTCTGCGTAAATTATAGTAATTTATTAAGATAAAGGAAAAAGTATAAAAGTGAAAGAGCAAAAAAGTTTTTCTTTTGAATAAAAAGAAACTTTTTTGCTCTTTCACTCAATAAAACTTCGAAATCACTTACCGACCTCGAAATCGGAAAACCCGACCGGAACGGCATCACCCGTATAAACTCCCGGAACTCCGCCCTTATAACCGTCAGTATTCTTTATCGAATCAATCTTTTGACCGTTGATATAGAAGGTTATTTCACCACCGCTATCGCGGACCTCTAAAACATTTTTCTGTGTTCCGGATTTTATAACTGTAGATTTTGTCCATTTTATTATGTCGGTCTCTTTTCCGGGCGAATGTTTGACGACGCGGTATCGCTGTTTATCGGCATCAATTAAAAATCCGTAATCCTGGGTTAGAGGTGTCGGATTGCTATGGAAAATCAAACCATATCCAAATCTTGTAGGTTTTTCTTCCACGTTTCTTACCGTAAGTCTGGTTATGGAATCATCAGTTTGATATTTTTCCGTAGCGACTACAACATAATAAAAGTTTTTGTTTTTTGTCCCCAAAATAAATTCGCCGTTTTTATATTCGGAAGTGGCATAAATCGGATTTGTTTTCGTCCAACCGGATAAATCGATTTTTTCGAATTTATTTTTGTCCGGGACGGGTGTTTTTCTGTCATCGCCGTTGACTACCGTTTTATTAGCACGATTCGGATCTGCCATAGTATCCATACTTGCCACTAAAGCAATTAAGCCGATTCCGCCGCCGCCGCACACAACCACGACCGCCGCCAGAATTCCTAAAACCCAAATCCAGGTTTTTGATTGCGGTTGTGCATATTGCGGTGTCTGATAATTTGGCGTTGCGCCCCAAGCCGGTTGCGATTGTTGTTGCGGCTGCTGTTGTTGATGTCCCCAGGTCGGCGGTGATGTCGGATTGTTTACGGGCTGATTCGGCGAAGTCGTTCGCGGTGCACTCATCATCACGGTTTCCGGTAATTTGTCTGCTTGCGGCGGAGGACTTGATTGACTCAAAACCGAACCGTCATCGAGACAGAAATTCAAATTTTCATCATTATAAGTTTTTTGACATTTTGGACAGATTTTCATTGTATTTACCTACGCAATAATCGAATGCTTAAAAACAATTTTTTTAATTACAATACTTTATTTAACGTGGGAATTTGTAAAGTAGTTCATTAATAATAAACCAATTTAAATAAAAATAATAGACATCAAATCAATTTAAACTATATCCGCATTTTCCGCAAAATTTGATGTTTGAAGGAAATTCGCCGCGACAGCGCGGGCATGTTCGTTTGTCGGAGGTCGGAAAACTTGTCGGAACATTGGGTGTAAAACCCCGAGGTTGGTTGCTTGGCAGACTTGCTGTTTGACCTAAACTCAAACCGCAGCGACCGCAAAATTTAGAATTTTGCGGCAATGGCGAATGACATCTCGGACAAGGAAAAGTCGGAATTGCATCACCCTCGCTAACTATTAAAAATGAACGATTTCCGCATCGTCCGCAAAATTTCACACCTTCGGCAAAACGCGATTTGCAATTTGAACAAGCGACAATTCCCGGCATTATGCTCGATTGAGCCGCACTTGCGCCGCTTCCCTGCGATGATGACGGCTGACTCGAAGAACCGCGCAGTTGCCTTAATTCGGCTTGGATTACCTGCTCATTCGTTCCTTCGCGCAGTTCGATAACTCTTTCGTCATCCTTTTCGCCCGCTTTGGAAACTCTTAAAATATGTTGCCCGGCGGGAACGGTTGATAAAACAAGCCTGCCCGAGCTGCCGATACTTCCCTTTCTTTCGTCATTAACATAAACTTCCGCACCGATCGGACCGAGAATAACTAATCTCGAAGTTCCGCTTTGCGCTTTTTCATCCATTCCATCGGCTGCCTCTTCGAGTTCGTTGATCCAGTCCGAAACCGTTGCCGAACGCTTTGCCGGATCAATTTCCAGCGCATTCATTATTATTTTTTCGACGCTTTTCGGAATATCGGAGCGAATTTCCGAAAGAGCCGCAGGCGTGTGCATAATTTTCTGCATCACGAGTTCCATCAAATCGCCCGTAAAAGGTGTTTTGCCGCCGAGCATTAAATAGGCGATTGTGCCGATGGCATAAACATCGGCGCGTACGTCAACGCCGATTTCCGGCTGCATCTGTTCGGGAGCCATAAATTCCGGCGTTCCGATAATTCCGCGCGAAGACGGCGTAGCATTTGAACTCGCGTCCGTAACGGTTTGATTGACCAGTTTTGCCAGACCGAAATCGCCGACCTTGATAAAACCGTCGCCTTTGCCCTTGGTCATTATAAAAATATTGGCGGGTTTCAAATCACGATGCAAAACTCCGGCTTCATGCGCGGCTTCCACGCCGTTCGCAATTTGCCGCAAAAGCCCGACGGCGCGCTTAACCGTCAAAGTTCCCTCGCGGCGCAAAAGACGGTGAAGCGTTTCGCCTTCGACATATTCCATCACCAGATAAAACACGCCGTCTTCGGTTTCGCCGTAATCACTTACGTCAACAATGTTCGGATGACTGATCGAAGCCGCCGAGAGAGCTTCGCGTTCAAACCGCGCGAGGGCTTCGCCATCCTGTAAATCATCGCTGTTGAGAATATCTTGCCGGACGGTTTTTACGGCGACACGTCTGGTTCCCAATTTTTTGTCATTGGCAAGATAAACCTGTCCCATCGCACCGCGTCCCAGACGTTTTTCCAGAAAATATCTTCCGGCAAGCAATTGCGGTCCGGGCAAATTCTGTCGCGTCTGAGTCTGGTCATTCGGACAAAAATTAACTTCATCCGAATAACAAAGTTCGCATTTGGGACATTCTTTCATTTATTTTTATATTTTCCTAATTATTGCGCCAAATTCCAAGTGTTGAACGCAAAAACTTTATGATTTTGCAAAGTTTAGCAACTTGAACAATTACCATTATACTTGTTATAATCCGTTTCGTTAATGCGGGGCGTTAGCTCAGTTGGTAGAGCAACGGACTCTTGTTCTTTTAAAATAGGAGCGTTCAATGGAAACATTGAACTGAAAATGCGGCTGTATGCTGGGAACCCCTGAGAGCTTTAAGTACGTGTATTGCACGTAAAAATCTTAAAGATTGGGCAATCAGCAGGCAACTCTTGATTTTTATTCTCAAGAAAGCCCTCAGAGACTGTACGCCGCACACCCAAACAGATTTTGCTGTGGGTGATGAGCCAGTCCAGACTACAACGCTTTTAACAAAAAGCGGCTAGTGAAAATTAGTGTGGTAGGTAATCCGTGGGTCGCAGGTTCGATACCTGCACGCCCCACCAAATTAACATTAAAATTAAGAAAAAAAAGACTGGAGCGCGAGCGTCCCGCTTGCATGAGCGCGAA
>CAYUGW010000282.1:0-5914 GCA_964444245.1 uncultured Blastocatellaceae bacterium
GATTTTGCCGCCAAGAAACATCTTGCCAAGGAGTTGTTGTAATTCTCGAACTTGGTGAGTTTGGCAACCTGGCAGTAAAAAAACTGAATGGGGTATGTTATTAAATTCCTGTTACTTACTGGTTTATAGTTCTGTTTCCTCCCAATAATTATTGTCAATACACTTATCGCTTAACTCTCCGGATATAAATGAGAATTGAGAATTGAGAATTAAGAAATAAACCCCTGTTCGTCGTCGAAAATATCTCAAATGCCATCCTCAACGATTCGGTTTTCGGTTTCGTGATCTGCTGATAGTTGCTAGTTCTTTTATCTCCTAATGCTGTCAATACATTTAACCATTTGGAACACGACGCTGACGACATCGTTTGCGCTGACAATTCCCGGAAATTTACAAATCTTTATAAATCCATACAAAACAACTCTTTAACCTGACAAACAATTCAATGGCACGGACTTTGCTCTGCTTATCAGAAAGGCAGCGCCGGCCGAAAAAATTGAGAAAACGAAGTTTTTGAGCGTTGTCTTGGATAAAGTTTTATATTTTAAGGAGAAAATATATGGGTCGCTATAGGAAATTAGTTACCGTTACGAGCCTCTTCGTAATGGTTTTAGGTTTAACGATAGTTGCGTCCGCTCAGTGGCGCAATCCGCGCGGAAACAACGACAGAAGCGGAAACGGCAGATATATTGCCAATCTCGATTCCGCCATCAAAAGTTTGAAAAACAATTCCCGCAGTTTTGAAAAAACTCTCGACCGCGAACTCGACCGGAGCCGCATTGACGGAACCCGCCGCGAAGATAATCTCAACAAACTCGCCAAAAACTTCAAAAAAGCGGCGGAAGATCTCGACGACGAATTCGACGGTTACCGCAATATGCGCGACAGCAGAGACGAAGCGCGCCGCGTTGTAAATTACGGTTCGCAACTCGACCGTACTTTGATGAATTCGCGTCTGGTTCGCAACAGTTACCAATTACAAAACCAATGGAATATGATCGAAAGAGATTTACGGATCATTTCGCAGGCTTACAATATCCGATACAGCGGACAATACGGCCGCAATAACGGCCGCGTCGGAAACAACGGTCCTTACGGCGGGAATAACCGCAACAACGGACGTTTCGGAAATCTGCGCCCGACGATTGTCAGTCTGAGAAATAAAAGCCGCCGGTTCGAAGAAAAAATCGATCGCTATGACGACAACGACCGCCGGAACCGCCGCAACAACGGCAATCTGGAAAGCCTCACCGATAATTTCGATAAGGCCGTCAAACGTCTCGAAGACAAATACGACGACAACCGCGATTACAACGACAGTTACGATGAAGTCCGCAGAGTTTTGAATCTCGGCGAACAACTCGACCGCGAAGTTTCCCGAAGCGGCGTCAACCGCAATATCAGAAACGACTGGAACAGCATCGAACAGGATCTGCGAACTCTGGCCAATGCCTATAACCTGAGTTATAACGGCAGTTCGAATCGGAACACGCGCCTCGGCGACATTATCCGCAACTTTCCATTCTAAGCGCGAACAATTTGATATACGCGGCCGATAAATCCAGCCCTTCTAAAACCGAATGGTCGCGTATACATAAAAAGTCCGGAAGCAATTACCGGGCTTTTTATTTTTGAAACGCGATACGTCTGAAATCGTCTTTCATCATTTACCGTTGACCGTTTACCGTTTACCATTTCATATATGCTCGGAACTCTGTATCTCGTCGCCACGCCGATCGGAAATTTGCAGGATATTTCTCTGCGCGCGCTCGAAACTCTGAAAACGGTCGATCTCATCGCCTGCGAAGATACGCGCCATACCGGAAAACTGCTCAAACATTTCGGGATCAGGAACAAACTCAAAAGCTATCACGAGCATAACGAGGAAAGACGCACCGCCGAACTCGCCGATTTGCTCCAAAACGGAAAATCGATCGCCGTTTTAACCGACGCCGGCACACCGGGCATTGCCGATCCGGGTTTTCGTATCGTTCAGACGGCTCACGAGGCCGGGATCAAAGTTTCCGTTATTCCCGGCGCCGTCGCCTTCGTCAATGCCGTCGTCATTTCCGGTCTGCCGACCGATTCGATTTTTTTCGGCGGCTTTCTGCCCTCGAAAAAAGGCGAAAGACGGCGACGCCTCGAAGAAATCCGCGAAATTCCCGCAACCGTCGTTTTCTATGAAACGCCGCACCGGATTGCTCAAGCCTTAAACGATTGTTTTGAAGTGCTGGGCGACCGAAAAGCCTCTGTCGTTCGCGAACTGACCAAACTTCATGAGGAAATCCGGCGCGGAACTCTGGCGGAATTAAAAGACGGATTCGCCGGAGAGAAAACGAAGGGCGAAATCGTTTTGATGATCGACCGGCAAAATGCGGAAACCGCAAAGTCGTCGGAAGAAAGCGAAAAAACGATCGTCGAAAGAGTTTACGAACTGGAAAATAAAGGAATCGGACACAAGGATGCGCTCAAAAAAGCGGCGAAGGAATTCGGTTTGAGCAAGTCCGAAGCCTATAAATTATTGATCGAAAATAAATCGTCCTGAGAAGCAACCAAACGTGACTCCGGACAATCTAACTCCAATTGTTATAGTCACATATACTGTAACACTGCCGGCAAAACTCACTGAAGTTTGATGCCGGCAGGATCTCAAATTGCTTAGGCAATTAATCTCATTCCATCAAGGAGTAATATTAAATAATGAAAAGAATATCTTTAGTTTTAACTATCGTTGCGCTTTCGTGCGTTTTCGCGTTCGGGCAGGACGATTATAAAAAAGGCGAATTTTTCGTCGGTTTTTCGAACAATCAGGTCGATACAGGGATCGAAAGCGGAGACATTCCGGGCGATCCGATCGAAGAACGGCAGAGTTTCAACGGTTTCAATGTTTCGGGCGTCTATAATGTCAGCCGTTATTTCGGTATCAAAGGAGATGTTTCGGGCGCATACCGGAATGACAACTTTAACTTTTCCGTTCCGAACGGAAACGGCGGAAGCAGTTCGGTCGGGTTTGACGCCGACAGTTCGCTTTACAACGTTCTCGGCGGCGTTCAGGTCAAAGACAATTCTTCCGAAGCGCGGGTCAAACCTTTTGCCCACGCCCTCGTCGGCGCCGGCATCGCCCGCGTCAAACTCGACAATGTCAGCTGTCCGACCGGAGTCGACTGCGGTTTTCTCGACGGACTCGACGAACGCGAGACCGGAATTGCCGGAGCTTTTGGCGGCGGCATCGACATCAAGCTGAGCAACCGCATCGATCTGCGCGCCGTTCAGGTCGATTACAACCCGATCCGCTTCGACGGCGGAACGCAGCATAATGTTCGCATCGGTATCGGACTTGTTTTCAAATAAATCCGCACCGACGATCTCAATTTAATAAAGAAAGACGTTCTGCAAAGGGCGTCTTTCTTTGTTGGATTGAAGTTATACGGGTTAAACAGGGCTTTCCTGTAAAAACCGATAATTTCTTATTTGTCGCGTCGGCGGCAGGAATAATTTATAACTGTTTTACTAACCGGCCGGATCGCATTTTGACCGTTAACGATTATCAATTTCTGCAGCTGAATATGTCTAAAGATAAAACGCAAATTGTTCGATCAAAAACAAGTGTCTTTGTGCAAAAAATCGTCTGTTTGAGCCGGAAATTTTGCGTTCTTCGCCGAAGGAATTCATCTTTCCTTCAAAACCCGGAGTTTTTTCTAAAATACCGACGGTAAAAAAATATTTTATCGCACCGAACGGTAAAAAATAATCTTTAAAAAGTCGAAAAACCCTTGTAAACATGGCTTTTCCTTAAAAAACCCGCCCGCTGAACAAACAAAATCGGCATAACCTTGCGATTATTTTCCCTTATGTTTTTTATTTTTATCAGAAACCAATCTGATAACGCAATTAATCCGGATACTGCCGTTCAACATCTGTCATCAGACGGATTTTTCAAAAATAAAGGAGACTTAGAAATAATGTTCAGATCATCGCAAAAGTTGTATTCAGCGTCGCTGATTGCCGTTTTATTCGTTTTTTTGTTTATCGCTCCGAAAACGGCGCGAGCCTGTGCGGAAGAACCGCAGACATTGCTCTCGCTTTATCTGCAAAGCGATCTGATCATTCTGGCCGAGTATGAAGGAAATCGAATTATCAAACAGGAAGAAGAAAGCGAATACGGTTCCTGGGTGGAAGTCGGCCATAATCTGCGAATCGTCAAAATTCTCAAAGGTCCGGCGGGACTGGAAACGGTTTCTTTTGCAAATCACGAGTTTCGTCCGGTGCCGAATGCGAATCCGACGGAGGAAGAACCGACGGAAGGGGAGCATCCGTATGATGAAACATACGTCGACATCTCCAAAATTCAATCCGGCGACCAACATCTCTATTTTCTGACGAAGTTCGAAGAGGCAAACAGCTACGGCCTCGCCGATTATGCTTCGGCCGTCAAAGACGTGCGCGGAAAATTGGAGATCTACGAAACCAGCATCAACGACCTGAATGAAATTTCCGCCAGTAAGGAAAATCAGCTCGAAAAACTCGCTGAATGGCTCGTCAAAGCGGTCGAAGAACCGGAAACACGCGATGACGCGATCGGCGATCTGGCGCAGAGTTTTTATAATTACGGTGAAGAGGTCGAAGACGCAGAAACGCCCGTCCCGGCGTTCGATAAAAACTTCTCGATCTACTATTCGAAGATCGACAAAATCCTGACGGACGCGCAAAAATCCAGAATCTCGTCGGTTCTCTATCAGATGCTTTCGGAATCCTGGTTCGCGCAGCAGCCGGAATACGCCAATTACGGCATCGCCTTCATTCTCAAATCTTTCGATCATTCGAGTGTCGCCGTTTACAGCTACAATATGTATCAAAACATAGACAAATCCGATCCGGAAAGAAAGAAAATAGTGATGGGTTTTCTGACCGAAGTCGTTGAAGACGAGGGTTTGAGAGAGATCTATTACAGCTTTATGGATACCGAATACGAACCGGAAGCGAAAGAGCCGAAAACCGCCGAAGAGTTGGAGGCCAAAGCCGAATTAAAGGAGAATCTCCTGAAAAAGTTCGACCAACGCTTCGAGGTCATGATGGCGAGAAACTTCAAACCCTTCGAGGCCGAAGGATAGTCTTGACTTCAGAAAATCCGCCGTCAAAAAAAGAGCGTGTTCCGTAAAATTTCACGGAACACGCTCTTTTTATGCGCGTTGCCGCGAACTATTATAGAGTAAGTGAGCGGTGAGCGGTGAGCGGTGAGCAGTAAGCAGTGAGCAGTGAGCAGTTTCTTCAGCCTTTACTGCTTACTGCTCACCGCTCACCGCTCACTAATTTATTGGTATTATTCGCCTCTTCTGGTCAATGCCGGCGGAAGCTTTTTATCGACCATCGGACGTTCCCTGAGTTCGGTCAGTTTCCACAAGGTCAGAAAGATCGTCCGCGTGACTTTTTCCATTTTCTCGTAGTCGATCTTGTCGGCATGATCGCTCGCCTGATGATAGTCTTCATGAACGCCGTTGAACCAGAAAACGACCGGGATTCCGTTCACCGCATAGTTGAAATGATCGGAACGAAAGAAGAACCGGTTCGGATCTTTCGGGTCGTCGTAGGTGTAATTATACGTCATATTCAAATACGCGCTGTTGGTTCCCCTGGTAACTTCGCCGAGCGTCGTACTCATCATTTCGGAACCGATCACATAGATCTCGTTCTCGCCCGAAAGTTCCTTATTCTTCGGATTCGTATCGTCGGGCTTTTTGCTGCGGCCGATCATATCGATATTCAGCTGGGTAATCACGTTTTTGATATCGACGGTCGGATATTTATTGAAATATTCGCTGCCCCACAAACCCTTTTCTTCGCCGGCGTGCCAGACAAACAGAACCGAACGCTTCGGACGCGTCGGAGCTTTGGCCAGAGCTTCGGCAATCGCCAG
>CAYUGW010000283.1:0-5908 GCA_964444245.1 uncultured Blastocatellaceae bacterium
TATTTGAGATCAAGAAAAATAACTTTCAGAATAAGTGATAACTGATAGGTAATAAGTGAAAGAATTGTTTCTGATTCTGAATTATCACTTTTCACTTATCACTTTTCACTTATTCCGAATAATAGTTGAGGTAATACTTTTTTTAAAAACTTACAAAATTATCTTTTCGGAACATAATAACCTTTTCTCGTGCGAATAGTTAAGTTTTGCCCGTTTTTTACGATGAGCGAGATTTCGCGAAATTCGCCGCGCATTTCGGTTTCGTCCTGCGGGTAATAGCTCAAAATATATTGTTGTGAAAGTTCGGCGGAAATTTGTGTGAAAGCGGCATCGAGTTCGCGTTCGTCAATCGGCGAATAAACCGCGCCGCCGGTTTGCGCGGCGAGTTCCTGCATCCGGCGTTCGGCGGCAAGATAGCGGACATTTGCGCTTCCGATTCTTTCACCGGAACGCTTGAAATTTTCAAATTCGGTCGTTTTTACCACGTAAATCTGGCAGTTTGCCGCTTGCACGGCTCTGACCGTTGCTTCCAAAGATGCGTCGCTCAAAGTATCTTCGCCGTCGGAAACAATAACGATGACGCGTCTGCCTTGAAAATCCTGCAA
Source organism: uncultured Blastocatellaceae bacterium (assembly GCA_964444245.1). Lineage (GTDB taxonomy): Bacteria > Acidobacteriota > Blastocatellia > Pyrinomonadales > Pyrinomonadaceae > JAHCHG01. The sequence goes on from CAYUGW010000283.1 coordinate 606, forward strand.
ATAATTCGAGGCTTGAATTATCGCATCGAGAAGTTTGGTCGCGCCTTTCGGCGGACCTAAATTATCAATTGCCCGAATCAATTGCGACGTATTATTCGTCAAAGTTTGTTCGAGAATTATGCCGGACGCGACGCTGTAAAGCGCGGCGAGGTCTTTTTCCGGGCGCAAGACTCTTCTGAAAAAACGGCTCGCCGCTTTTATTTCAAATTCGCGGGCTTGCACGACGCTCGAACTGTTGTCGAAAAGCAAGGCGAGGCGCACGGGCGTGTCGGAGCGATAGAGATCGCCGATTTCCGCGTCCGTTTTATCGATTTGCAGCAGAAAATCTTCGAGTTTCAGATTCGTTACGGCGCGTCCCTGCGCGTCCGTGATCGAAACCGGAATCGGCACGAGTGCCGCTTCGACGCGCAAAATTTCACCGTTCTCTTCGATAATCCCTTCGGAATTTGTATTCGGAATCGGTGTCGGAGTCGGTTTTGTATTTGCCTGAGTCGGCTGATATACGGGTTTCGGGCGCGGCGCAGGTGTCGGCGATTCGGTCGGTTTGATGCGCCCCGATTGCGCAAAACCGATCGCCGCAAACATTAAAATTAAAATTGAGATAAACAGTTTACGAGCCATAAAATTCCAAGCCGTTTGGCAGATTTTCCGCTGAATATTCGATATGAATCACGCGCCGATGTTTCGGATTTGTCCCCTTTGAAGATGCGTGAACGAGCAAAGGTCGCATTAAAAACGCTTCACCCCGTTTGATGCCGCAAAGTTCGGATTTATTTGCCTTGCGTAAATTTTGAATTTCCGCCGCGCTCAAACGTCCGTTTTGATGAGATTCGGGAATAACTTTCAACGCGCCGTTCGTTTCATCAGCGTCATCGAGATGAATCCGCACGGCGATCATTTTTTCCAAAATAGAAACGGGCGGCTGAACGTGATAAATTCCGGCTTTTTTCGTCCAAGCCGAAAAGCCGGAAGTTTCGCGTTTTTCCCGAACGGCAATCGTCAAATCCTGATGCCAAGGCACTTTCCAATTCGCATCCTTTGTTTTATCAAAAAATATCGCCCGAACGGGTTTTGCATTTTCGCCTAAAATTTCTGAAATCAAACCTTTAACTCTTTCGCTCTCCGCAAGTTCCCTGACTTCCGGCGCAAGATTCAGCAAATTTCTAATGCCGTAAGCCGCGCCGTTTTTCTCTCTGACAGCGGAAGAAATTTTTAACTTTAGCAAACTTGAACAAAGTTGTTCAATTTGATTTTTACTAATAAAAGAGGAAACTTTTATAAAACCGGATTTATCAATTTCAGATCGTAAACCGTTCGTCATTTATTTAATTCCACGACGGCGGCATATTGCCGAATTGCCCCGGATTTTGCCCGTTAAACAAGGCTTTGACAGAATCGCGCATTAAAACGATGATCGTAAAAACGCCGAGAATCGTGCCGAACGGCATAAACATACATAAAATTCCCGCAACAACCAAACAATAAGTGTAACTTCTTTGTTTTGAAAGTTTTCTGCCCGCAATAATGGTCACAGCCGCCAACGCCCAACCGCACAAAATAATCGCAGCCGGAATGATTATAAACATCGCGCCGAAAATTTCGACCGGAAAATCAGGCTGTCCGGGCGGCTGATTACGCCGCATTTCCGGCGCACTTGCCAGAAAGAAAATTCCCATAAGCAGATGAAAAATCGGAAAACACGCAAACAAGGCGATTACTCCGCCGACCACATAATAAAAAATCGAAAGCAAGCGAATATCTTCTAAATCTTTATTCATAATTTTTTTTCTATAAATCGAATTAAGTAAATTTAAAACCGATTATAACACTAAAAGCACTCACAAAAATAAAAAAAGAATGCGTATTTTGAACGCATTCTTTTACTCATTTTGCTTTTCAAATTTTGCAGAAAGATTCTCTGCGTCTCTGCGTGAAAAAAGGTTTGTTTCACGCAGAGACGCAGAGAACGCAGAGAAAAATATTAGAAGTTATCTCAAGAATATGAAGTTAAGCGAGCCACTCTCAAGACCGCGTTTCACCCTTGATTTCTCAGGGAAACGCGGTCTTGAGAGCGGCTTGCTTAACCGAATATTTTATTTTTGAGATGGCTTCTAATAAAAAGGTTTTTGCACCCTTGCTGACGCGCGGGTTTCTGCCTTTGTATTTAATTCGACCGCCCGCTGACGCAGGCGGTTCTGACACGTTTTAAACCGAAACGGCTGATCCGATGCTTTCCTGTTTGATAATTACTTCATCAAACTGTTCCGCTTCGGTCGAGCCTGTCAGCGCGGTTGTCGAAGAAACTCCGCCCGTAATCGTTTGTGTTAAAGCGTCGAAATATCCCGTGCCGACGAAAGTTTGATGTTTCGTCGCGCGGTAGCCTTCGATTTCCGCCGCAAATTCCTGTTCCTGCAAGCGTGCGTAAGCGGTCATTTGTTCCGTCTGGTAGTTTTTCGCCAGTTCGAACATCGCAAAATTAAGCGAATGGAAACCAGCCAGAGTGATAAATTGAAATTTGTAACCCAGCGAACCGAGTTCGTTTTGAAATTTTGCAATCGTTTGATCATCGAGTTTTTTCTTCCAGTTAAATGAAGGCGAACAATTATAAGCAAGCATTTTGTTCGGAAAACGAGCGTGAATCGCTTCGGCAAATTTTCGGGCTTCTTCTAAGTTCGGTTCAGATGTTTCGCACCAGATTAAATCGGCAAACGGCGCGTAAGCAATTCCGCGCGAAATCGCCTGATCGAGTCCGTTTTTGACGCGGCAAAAACCTTCGACCGTTCGTTCGCCCGTGCAGAAAGGTTTGTCGCGGTCGTCAACATCCGATGTTAAAAGACTCGCCGCATTCGCATCGGTTCGCGCAACCAAAACGGTCGAAACGCCGCAAACGTCAGCCGCCAGCCGCGCGGCAACCAGTTTTTGAATCGCTTCCGAAGTCGGCACAAGAACTTTGCCGCCGAGATGCCCGCATTTTTTAGCAGACGATAATTGATCTTCAAAATGCACGCCCGCCGCGCCCGCTTCGATCATCGCCTTCATCAGTTCAAAAGCGTTGAGATTGCCGCCGAATCCGGCTTCGGCATCGGCTAAGATCGGCGCAAACCAGTGAATTCCGTTTTTCGCTTCGGCGTGGTAAATTTGGTCTGTGCGCTGAAGTGCATTGTTAATTTTCTTGACAAGTTCAGGCACGCTGTTCGCGGGATAGAGGCTCTGATCAGGATACATCTGTCCCGCGACGTTTGCGTCCGCCGCCACTTGCCAGCCCGAACAATAAATCGCTTTCAGTCCGGCTTGCACCTGCTGAATCGCCTGCCCGCCCGAAAGCGCACCGAGCGCGTTGACGAAATCTTCCGTTTTCATCAAATCCCAGAGCCTTTCCGCGCCCATCGCGGCAATCGTGTATTCGATTTTCACCGAACCCCGCAGACGCAAAACGTCTGCCGCCGAATACGTTCGCTCAACACCTTCCCAACGCGGATTTTCCGCCCAATCTTTTTCGATATTTTTTATTTGTTCTTCTTTTGTCATATTTTCTCCTTATTGACTGGAGCGCAAGCGTCCCCGCTTGCAATGAGCGCGATAGCGCGAAAAAGCCTTTGCTTAAAGTAAAGCTGAATTTTACGTAAAAACTTTTGCGTCTTTGATTAGAATAAACTTGATTTTATTCAAACGCTTTTTCGCGCTCACGCGCTCATGCAAGCGGGGACGCTTGCGCTCCAGTCATTTTTCCAGTCGTTTTTATCAAACTTAAATCGGATCGAATTGCCCCGAAACAATCATTTCCTCGCTCAAACGCCTCGCTTCCTTTAGAGTTTCGCGCTGTCCGTTATCTGCAGATTCGAGAAGTTTTTCGAGTTCTTCATCAAAAATCCGCGTAATTAATTCCGGCGTGTGCAAAACGGCATTTCCGTTTTCGTAAATCGGCACTTCATCTTTGTGTTTTATGCGCTGCGCGATCATCAGACGATAAATCCGGTCGGTCGCCAGGTCTTCCATATAGCCGTCGAGCAAACTCGCGCCTTTACCCTGTAAAACGCCGTTGCGATACCGAATTACGGTGCGCACGGCGGCGCGTGTGCCTTCGACAGTTTTTTTGCCGATGCCTTCGGGAATCGGGCGCAAATCCGGTTTTTCCGGCAAATTCGGTTTGCGAATATTAATCTGATTCGGCACGGGAAATTGCGCGACCGCAATCGCGTTTTGATCGGGATGCCCCGTCCACGCACCGTCCATTCCGACCGATGCTTCGTTTTGTTTGTCCGCTTCGAGAGCTTTCAGAGCGCGTTCGTTTAGTTCGGAATCCGTGCGGCTCGGAAAAAGCGCGGTCATTCCGCCGATTGCCAAAAGCGAGTGTTTATGGCAAATTTCGACCTGCAATTCGCGCAGATTTTGAAAAAATGCGACATCCGAAGGAATCGTGTTTCTGTCGGGCAAAACCCATCTTTTGTCGTGCAGATTAAAATGAATGAGCGAAGCCATATAATCCCAGCGACCGAGATTCAATCCCAGAATATGTTCGCGCAGATTGTAGATAAATTCTTCAAGCTCAAAGGCAAAAGAATGAGCTTCGACCAGCGCGAAACATTTGATAAATCCGCGTTCCCAGCCTAATTTTTCCTCGATTTTTTCAAAAAGATCGCGCCAGAAGAGAGCTTCTTCCGCCGATTCGCTTTTTGGAATATAAAACGTCAGATTATGTTTGAGCTTCGATCTTTCAACGCCGAAAGCGATGCGTGCGACATCATAGACCGAAGCCGAAACGAGTTCGTCCGCAAAAATTCCCGCTTGACTTAGATGAAGACCGCGTATGCGAATCATTAGGGCGGTTCGGCTCGTATTGATCGGGATTTTGCGGTCGCGTTTGAAATCGTAATAGGTCAAATCACCGTGCAGAGCCTTAATGGAATTTTCGATGCCGCATTCGAGATTCGTCCAGAAATTCGCCATCGAATCTTCCAGATCGATCATCACGCCCGGCGCACCGCTGTTCAGCATTTTGACGACGAGTTCCGCGTCGTCCGCCGGTCCGGTCATCTGATTGCGCTGATCGGCGCACCACTTCGGCAATTCGATGCGCCAATCGCCTTTGACTTCCGCGCTCGTTTCTTTATAATCCGGCAAATTTCCTCTATGCGATTCGCGCAAAACTTCGTTTCGTTTCCGCGCTAAATCCTGCTGGCGCGGCGTAAATTCGCGGTGCAAATCGGCAAAAAACTCCGCAAAGCCCGACGGTAAATCTTTTGTTATATCGAAACCGGGCGGCGCAGAATTGATGCGCGGATCGAATTTTCGCTCCTGTGTTG
>CAYUGW010000284.1:0-5903 GCA_964444245.1 uncultured Blastocatellaceae bacterium
CCGATTTTATTTCCTTTATTGCAGTTTATCTGGATGAGAGTTTCGATTTCTTCGGGTTTTTCCGCCATCTTTTCCTTGCTTACGCCCCATTTTTCGTGATCGTATGAATAAATCTCTTTTCCGAAAGGGTCAAAGCCCTTGAGTTCCGCTCTGCCCTGTGCGTTTTTCAGAGCGACCGCGATCTTTCCTTTGAGACCGGCGTTCTGATTGATATTAACCGGAAACGAAATTCTTGAGAGTTCCCCGGCTAATTCCATAAAAGGCTTATATTTACCGTAATTTCCCGTTTCATCATCGGGCGGAAAGGCAATAACCGGATCGGCAAGTTTTTCAAGCGGAAAACTTGCGATGAAATCCCCAATATCTTGCGGCATCGGAAGAATAAATTCATCTTTATAAATAGTTGAAATCTCATTTGGCGGAATTGAATTAGTAAATGATTTCTGAGCGATAACATTATTATTTGTATAATCAATAACCGAAACCTTGCAAGTATTGGAGTAGGCTGAAACGTTGCCCTCATAAACTCCGACATACTTTCCTTTACTGCAAAAAACTTGAATCAGCGTTTCAATTTCTTCGACGCGCGTCGCAAGGCGAATTTTCGATATCCCGTATCTTTCGATGTCATGAACTAAATATTTTGTTCCGGTATGATCAAAGCCCTTAACTCTAGCTCCATATTGATCTTTTTCGACAATCAAAACTTTACCCTTAATTACCGGATTCGTTTCAAACTTTTGCGCCGGCGACAATTTGGCAAATTCTTCGGCTTTATTCTGCAAAGCCTTTAGATTCGCTTCGTTTAAGACAGGCGGCGCGGCGGGCAGCGCGGTGTCGGATTGTGAATTCGATGAAGTTTTATCTGTCGTCAAATTTTTTGAACTCGATGCCTCGATGCTCGACCACGCAAAAAAACCGCCCAAACCGACAATTGTGAAAAACACGAGTGCGCCGACACCGAGCAAGCCGACCAGCAAACCCTTCGAACTTCCGCTTTTTTGCGGCGGTGTTTGAATTTGATTATAATTCGTCGCAACGGGTGAATTTTGCCAATTTGCTGAAAAATTCGGAAATAAAACTCGAAGCGGCTGCCAATCTTTCTGCCCTTCTCTGATTCCCGCATCATCCGGCAAAAGTTGTCCGTTTTTGAGCATTTGCAACACTGTCGCTTCCTCAAAAGGTCCGAGTTGTTGATTGTTTTTATAAATATATATGAACATTTTTATCTCCTTTTTTTCAATTTAACCCAAAAAATTTCTGTTGATTTCCCGACCGGTGTTTAACAATGCGGCTGATGATTAGTTCGATTTAGATGGAAAGAATTTTTCCTGAATTCTCGAATGTTTTTCCGTCAGTATCTTCGCCTTGTGTTTCGATCCGTTTGACCAGAATTTTCCAGGCAAAAATTATCAGGAAAATTAAACCGACAACCAGTTTTCCGCCGACTGTTTCCCAGAATGAGAGCGGCGGAGTGTCCGGCAAAGTTACATTTGCCTCGGCGACAATCGCGTCGAGTTCGGCTTTTGTCAAAGGAATATAAAACTCATCGCTTCCGACGTAACCCGCCCATTTTCCATCATAATTCCAGACCGGCACAAAAAAAATACTGACCTGTTTATAGACATATCCGACATCGAGAAATTGACCGTTTTCCATAAAGTATTCTTTTGTATCCGGCAGATCGGCAACCTTGATAATTTTTTCACCGCCGAAGCCGAAGAAAACCGGTGCGGCATTGATCGAAACGGACATAAACATTACAAAAATCCCGGTTGAAATAATTAATTTTACTTTATTCATAACTTTCTCCTTTTAGCTGAAAATTTCATTAAAAACCTTTTGTCATCCACCTTGATAAGCCGATTCGGGAAAAACATTTCACCAAAAACTTCATTTTGTTTCCGGCAACTATTTCATAATTCCGGGTTCGAGACTTTCCGCTTTCCGATAATCGGCATCGGCAAGTTTCGTGTTTCTCATCTGGCGGTAAATCAAACTGCGGATCTTATAAACCGAAGCATAATAGGGGTTTAATTCGGCGGCTTTATTCAAATCGGCAATGGCTTGCGGATACTTTTTCAACAGCCCGTAACTGAGTCCGCGATTATGATAAACGGTCGGCAGATTCTTGATTTCGACCTCGGTTTCGGCAAATTTAATAACGTTCGTATAATCGGCAATCGCTTCCTGATATTTCTCGAGTCCCATATAAGCTCTGGCGCGGAGAAAATGAAATTTGGGTTCGTTCGGAATTATTTGCAATGCTTGGTTAAATTCCGCGACCGATTTGGCATATTCTTTTTTTTCATAAAAAATCGTGCCGTTTTCGCTGAATTCTTCCGAACCGACAAACTTTGAAACTATTTTTTGAAGCAGAAAAATTTCATCTTTTATCCTATCGAAATTTGATCTGTGTTCGATCAAAACAATCAATTCCGAAAACGTGTTTTCGGGCAGATTTGCTGTTGTGCGCCGATTTTTTATGACATTGACAATTGCCGCCGTTTCTTCCGAATCGGGTTCATAAAGCAAGAGCAGGATATTTGTCTTAAGAGAAATCTCAAACAGCGCGGCGTGTTCCGCGCCGAAATCTTCGGTCAGAATGCCGATGATCGGCTTTCCGGTCGTATTTATTAGATAATAAAGAGCTTCCGCATTATCTTCGACTTTATCCTGTGTTTTGGAAGGCAAATCAGGAAGGACGATTCCCAAATTTTTTGCATTTGTCTTTGCCTCCGTAAATGTGCGTCGGGTCAAAGCCGGATCATTAAGCAATGAATTGGAAAAAGTAGCCTGACTCAATTTAGTGCCTAAATCCCACGCTTGCTGTTTAAAAGAAACCGCCGTTTGCGCGGACACACTAAAAGCCGTCCCAAATATCAACAAACTAAACAACAATATTCCTCTTTTCATATTTCGCCTCCAAATTTTTGTTTATTCGTCTTTTTCAGACTTTATTTACTGCTCTTGTATTGATAAGACAGTTAAAGAGAAATATTTCATATTTTTTTAACCGAATGAGTGTTCGTGTGTGAGCCAAAATAAAAAAACTCCGAAATATTTAAATATTTCGGAGCGAATTTTTTCGATTTAACTTTCAGACTATTTTGCCGGACAGCCAAAGAGCGTATCGCCGAGAAATCTGGCGTAACTTGCCGCATAAGTTCCGCCGCCCGCGTAATCCTGAATGATATTGACTTGATAAAGATGACAATAGGGATGATCGTCCGCCGTGTTTCGCACCCAGATAAATCCTTGTTTATACCGGGCGTTCGGTAAACCGTAATCATTTTTGCTGATCTGCCAGTTACCGTGAAAAAGTCCGATTTTGATAATTTCAAGCGTTGCCGCATTTTTCAGAGTCGCCTTCATCATTTTTTCTTCCGCCGCATTGCGAAAGGCGAAATTTTTCGCTCCCGGCGTATAATCCGGCATTTTCCTGGCGGCTGAAGCGGAAAGCGCGTCAAGTGCTTCGGCAAATTTCTTTTGTTCGATTGGTTTCTTCAGCCAATCTTTTGCCCATTTTTCCCGCTCGCGCATCGAAACCGCCCGAAGCAGCCATTCCGATTCACTTCCGCCGCTGACCAAATACAAATAATCGTCAGGATTGTATCTTTCTACGGATTTCTGCGTTTTGGCAATTTCTTCGAGAAAAAATGTCAGGCGAAAATCCATTTCATCATTCTCGGTTTCTGTTTTTGCAGTCGAATCCTGAACGGTTGTTTTTCCTTCCGTCGCAGTCTTGGTCGTTTTTTCCGGCTCCGGCGTTTTTGCTTTGGGCTTTTTTATTTTAGGAATCTTCGGAATATTAATCGTAATTTGCGCCGAAGATGTTTCAACTCCAAAAACGAAACCCGTTAATAAAATGAATGTCAATAATTTAATTTTCATAATCTTTTTACTCTCCTTTCTCTCTATTATTCAGTTGACTTTTACTTGGTAATGTCCTTAAAAGACCCGCATTTGATTTCAACATTTTCGATTACGGTTGCGCCTCTACCTTTTGTGATAGCCTTTAGAACTTCGCAATTATCGGCTTTTGCGCTGCCATTCCAAAGGATTTGACTTCCGTCCATGATAAAAAAGTGAAAGAAAATCCTGGAGGGTTCTTTTTTGCCTTTTTTCTTTAAGGTCGAAAACAAGGTTTTGTGTTTTTCGGGAGGTGTCCACTCAAAGTTAAATCTCGGCGGTTTTTCTTCTTCTATAGTTTTAAGACGTTCTTTTACCGCATTACTGCTCGGAGCAATGTCATTAACGATTATGTCCGAGCCGTTTTTAATTGCCTTTATCGGTGTCCGGACATTGATAAAATGATTATCGGAACTTAGCGAAATTTCTATTTCAAGCCTATTACCCATTTGATTTTCTCCTCTATTTCAAAATATTTTTTTATTGAATTCGATTTTGCTTTTCTTTCAGCTTCTTTCGTCTTCTGCATTGATAAGACATTGCGGGAAAAACATTTCAGCTTTTTTAAAAAATATGTTTTAAACAAAAAAAAGCAGCCTTTTAAGCTGCCTGATACTTCCATTATGTCTTGTGTTTTCTAGCGTTTGCCGTCGAGATTCGCCCATTCGCCGGATTGAATAAAACTCGCCCAGTAAAACGGATGTTGGCGATTTTCGCGTTTAAGCATTTCGAGTTGAACCAGCCGGAGCGATTCGCCGCGACCTGTTCCCTGTTTGAGATTTTTATAATAATCGGTCATCAATTCCCGCGTGGCAAAATCGCTGACCGCCCACAGACTCATGACCAGCGACTCGGTCCCGGCTAAAACGAATGCGCGGCGCAAGCCGTACACGCCTTCGCCGTTTCTGACTTCGCCCAAGCCCGTATCGCACGCCGACAAAACGACTAATTTTGTTCCCCAGAGATTTAAGCCGGACGCTTCGAGCGCGGTTAAAATGCCGTCGTCATTTCCGTCTTTGCGCCGATTTGCACCGGCAAAAGCAAGACCCGAACGAAGAAGCGGATTTTCAACCTTCGCGTTTTCGTTTTCGGAAATTTCCTTGTCTTCCAAAAAGAATCCGTGCGTTGCAATATGCAGAATCTGCGGCGCGGTGATTTGTTTAAGCGCAGTTTCTCCGGCTTCGCGTCCGGTCAAAAATTCGGCTTCGGGAAAAATTGCCTGAATCGAACGCGCTTCCTGCATCGTTCCGCCGAGCGGCGTGAAATATGTATCCGATAAATTCCGCGTTGCGGTGATACTGCGATGTTTTTTGTTTGATGAAACAGCTTTTCTCGAACCGGTGAAATTGCGGCTTGAATCGGCTTCGCCGAATAGCGGATTAGCGATTATCAAAGGCTTCGCTTTACTTTTACGCGCAGTTTGCAGGCGAAGCAGATCGCGCCCGCTGGTCAGATATGTAACCCGATAATTTTCCACAAAAAAACGATTATTTTCGTCAAACAACGCCTCGAAAGGAATCAGATTGAGTTTGCCGTCCGGCGAAATCAGCAGATGTTTTGCATCGCCGAAAAGCTGACGAACGGGCTGCAACACTTTTTCGTCCAAAGCGCGGGAAAGCATTTTGACATCTTTTCTTTTCGGATCGCGCAAGGCTTTGCGAAAATCGTCAATCGCCGCGTCAATCTGTTTGGCGGCGCCCAAATCCTTCCATTTTACCGCGCCGTTTTTTCGTATAACGTAAGCTGCATATCGAAGATTTGCATTTGATGATGATTCTGTTTCAAATTCCGATATTTGCGGCGAAACCGGTCTGTAAAGCGCGATTTCCAGCAAAACGGCATCAGTCGGAATCGATTCCTGCACGGATTCGAGCGAAATCGCTTTTTTTCGTTCATAAAATCCCGCGCTTCGGCGGCTGATCTCGTCTTCGAGATTTTCTTTTTCTTTTTCTAATCCGGTGATTTTTTTCCGGTGTTCTTCGGCGGAAATT
>CAYUGW010000285.1:0-5872 GCA_964444245.1 uncultured Blastocatellaceae bacterium
CAAGCGGCGCAAAACACGATTGTTGAAATGATTAACGGTTTTTTTGCCCAACTGCCTCTGATCGGTGTCGGTATTCTCGTTTTTATAATCTTTCTGGCAATTGCTTCCGGCGCACGAAAACTTATCGAACTGACTGCGACCAAAGCGCATCTCGATTTGATGCTGGCATCGCTTTTATCTCGAATCGGCTATATTATCGTCGTCGTTCTCGGTTTGTTCGTCGCGGCAACGGTTATTTTTCCGGGCGTTAATGCAGGTGATTTGTTTGCCGGACTCGGCATCGGTTCGATTGCTCTCGGGTTTGCATTTAAGGACGTTTTGCAGAATCTTTTTGCCGGATTTTTGATCCTTTTATATCGCCCGTTCAAGATCGGCGACCAGATAAAAATTGATGAATTTGAAGGAACGGTCGAAGAAATCAATGTCCGCGCGACAAAAATCAAAACCTACGACGGCGAACGAGTCGTTATCCCGAACAGCGATCTGTATATGAAAGCCGTTCTTGTCCGCACCGCTTTTCCCTCGCGCCGCACGAAAATCATCATCGGCATCGGCTATGGCGAAGACCACGAAGAAGCGCGACGAATTTTGCTGCGCGTTTTGAAAAATACAAACGGTGTTTTAGATAATCCCGCGCCGGATGTCGAAGTCAACGAACTCGCCGATTCTTCCATCAATATGCGAATGCTTTACTGGACGGATTCTTTCCAATCAAGCACGCGCAAAACCGCCGATCTCGTTAAATCAGCGGTTAAAAAAGCTCTCGACGATGCCGGAATCGAAATTCCGTTCCCGCAGAGAGTTTTGACGATGAATGATAATAAATTCAAGATTGAACAAATCGGCGAACGTCAGGAAGTTTAGAAACTAAAAGATGCGTAGAGAATTCAAAAATTAATCTTTGAATTCTCTACGCATTTTCTATTGCCGTTGTTTATTCACATTTTTCGCAATCCGAACCGCTTCGACCGCGATTGTAATTCTTTAGATTTCGCTGATAATCCTGCACGATATCGAGGATAAATTTTATATCCTGATCCTGCATATTCGGATAACGCTTGAGAGTTTGCGCAACGGAAGAATCGAGAATATTTTCGGCTTCGCGGTAATTTCCGCGTCCAACAGTTTCCTTCATTTCAAAAAGCGACTGCGCGAGTTCGGCAATCGTGTAATTTTTCTTAACTAATGAATCCGCCAGAATATCTGCGCGTCTGTCCGGTGTTACAGTCAAAATCGCGTTTTGAGTCTCGACAATTTGCTTGCGCGTTTTTATATCGAAATACGTGAGTTTAACTTTTACGGGAAAACTTTTCTCCGAATTTCTCGCATTTTCAAGCCGGACTTTCATCATCACGACCTGCGTCAAACCGTTGTTCATATCATCGAGCGGAATCTGGACGCGATTTTTCTCAAACTGCGGCGCGTAACCGAAAACTTTTTCAACTTCGAGATTCGGATCGAATTCGACTTCGAGATTGACGCGCCGCGCCACCGGAGAAATCAGGCTTTGAACTTCTTTGACAAAAACCTTTTCGATGTCGTGAGCATCGGCGACAAAATGAAAAAGCCCGCGCCCTTGTTTGGAAAGCGTTCTGAGGAGTTCGCGGTCGAGATCAATCCCGACACCGATCGTTGAAAGATCGATGCCCTGCCCGTTGAATTCGCTCGATTCTATGGCGATGCGTTTCGGCTCGGTCGTTCCGACATTGGCGATTCCGTCGGTCAATAAAATGACGCGGTTGGTCGCATCTTTTTCAAAATTTTTCTGCGCTTCATTATAACCGAGCATCAAACCGCCGTGCAGATTAGTCGAACCGCCCGGGTAAATCGAATCAATCGCGCGTTTCAAATTGTTACCATCTCCGACTCTTGCCGCCGAACATAAAACTCTTGCTTCGGTATCGAAAACAATGATCGAAACAATATCGTTTTCCCGGAGCTGACCGATCATCTTTCTGAGAGATTCCTTAACGCGCGACATTTTATCTTCCGCCGCCATCGAACCGCTTTTATCAATGACGAGCGACAGGTTCAGCGGTCGCAGATCGGTTCGTTCATTGGCAAACGCGGTCGTAAAACCGATCTGCAAAACGGCTTCTTTATTGAAAGAAGAAATTTTGTCATTTCCCCAACGCACATCAACCGCGACCGATTGCCCCGCTTTCGGCAAAGGAAGCTGATGCCGGTGATAATTGACGAATTCTTCGACCGCGACTTCATCCGGCGCGATAAACGCCGCGCTCCGGCGATATGAACCGGGATTGGCAACATTTGCCATCGCCCGGCTGCGCGAAACCGACGCGCTCGACGTGCTGTCCTGCGCGAAAATCCCCACAGACATTGTTGAAAAAACGAAGACTCCAAGACAGATACGGAAAATATTTCTCATTTTTCTACTCCTTAAAATTTACTGAAATTTATTCGGGGAAAGTAGTTTAAAAAACCGCCTGAAAAAGCTAAAATTTTTAGATTTTTGAAACTTTATAACCGCTAAGATACGCGAAACCGCCAAAGGGTTTGTTTAGACAAAGAAAAAAAATGAACAGAATAAAATTTATCCTGTTCATCTCGGTATATTCCTGTTTTGAATTTCTGATCTATTCCGTCGAAACCGCTTCTTCGCCCGAAAGCGCGGCATGCAAAGTGTGCCAACTCAAAGACGCGCATTTGACGCGCGCCGGGAATTCCAAAACTCCGGCGAAAATCTTTAATTTTCCCAGATGATTTTCGTCCTGCTCGATATCGAGTTCGCCCGTTACCATTTTGTGAAATTCATCGAATAAAATTTCCGCTTCTTCCTTCGATTTTCCTTTAACGACCTGCGTCATCATCGAAGCCGACGCTTTACTAATCGCACAGCCCGAACCTTTGAAAGCGACATCTTTTACGAGTTCGTCTTCCATTTCGACATAAACCCGAAGCGCGTCGCCGCACAGCGGATTATTTCCGTCCGCATAGCGCGTCGCCGTTTCAAGCTCGCGGAAGTTTCGCGGATTTTTGTTGTGATCTAAAATAACTTCCTGATATAAATCGTTTAATTCTGACATATTGATATTGTATATTTTTGTCTTTCAATTTGAAATCTTATCTTCTCAAAATTAACCAGCCTCTAGCAAACTCTGCAATTGCAACAGAGACCAAGCCGAGCAATTCGAGTGGTTTCAATCAATATGAAATGTGATAATTATCGCTTATTACTTTTCACCATTTACTTATTCGGATTGTTATTGCATTCCTTCTGAAATCGGCTCTCTAAAAATTCCTGCAATTTTCCAATAAATCTAAAACAAACCGACGACGTTTCCGTTTTCATCAATATCAATATTTTCCGCCGCCGGATGTTCGGGCAAAGCGGGCATTGTGCGCATATCGCCGCAGATCGGATAAATAAAACCTGCACCGACCGACGCGCGGACTTCGCGAACCGGCAGAGTAAAACCGCTCGGCGCGCCTTTGAGCAGCGGATCGTGGCTCAAACTGAGGTGAGTTTTTGCCATACAAATCGGTAAATTTCCGAAACCGTTGGCTTCATAATTGCGGATTTGCTGCGCGGCTTGCACTGTGTACCCGACATCTTTCGCGCCGTAGATTTTCGTTGCGATCGTTGCGATTTTTTCTTTGATCGGTTGATCGAGTTCGTATAAAAACTTGAATTCGTTCGGCTGATTTGCGGCTTCGATAACCATTTCAGCGAGTTCGATCGCGCCTTTTCCGCCTTTTGCCCAATGTTCTGAAGCCGCCGCGCCGAGTGCGCCGGCTTCTTGTGCGATTCGCCTTACGGCTTCGATTTCTTCGGCGTGATCGGTTTCAAAAACATTGATCGCGACGACGGGCGTAACGCCGTGAAGTTTGACGTTTTCGATTTGTTTGCGAAGATTTGCCGCGCCGGCTTCGACATCAGCGGCGGAATTTTCCAACATTTCCGGCGGCAAGGCTCGCCCGGCAACAACTTTGAATTTTCCGCTGTGCGATTTCAAAGCCCGAATTGTCGCAACGATCACACACGCGTCGGGTTTCAAACCGCTGTAACGGCATTTGATATTAAAGAATTTTTCCGCACCGATGTCCGCACCGAAACCCGATTCGGTCAATAAATAATCCGCACATTTCGCGCCGATCAAATCAGCCAAAATACTGCTGTTTCCGTGTGCGACATTGGCAAAAGGTCCGGCGTGAACGAGCGCGGGCGTGTTTTCCAGAGTCTGCATCAAAGTCGGGCGAATCGCGTCGCGCATCAAAACCGCCATCGCGCCAGCCGCACCGATTTCTTCAGCCGTTACGGGCTTTTTACCGTTCGTCAAACCGATGACAATTCTGCCGAATCGCTCGCGCATATCCTTGAGCGAACTCGTCAAAGCCAGAATCGCCATCACTTCCGATGCGACCGTAATGTCAAAACCCGTTTCGCGCGGATTTCCGCCTTCCGATTTGCCGCCCAAGCCGATAATTATACGCCGCAAAGCGCGGTCGTTCGTGTCAACGACGCGTTTCCACGTTATCGAAAACGGATCAATATCGAGCGGATTACCGCGCATTAACTTATTGTCAATCATCGCGGCAAGCAGATTATTGGCGGCTGTTACGGCGTGAATGTCGCCCGTCAGATTCAGATTAAAGGTTTCCATCGGCACGACTTGCGCATAACCGCCGCCCGCCGCGCCGCCTTTGATGCCGAACGTCGGACCTTGCGAAGGCTGGCGGAGAGTTACAACGGCGCGTCTTCCGAGGTGCTTCATCGCTTCGCCCAAGCCGATCAAAGTCGTAGATTTTCCTTCGCCGAGCGGTGTCGGCGTAATTGCCGAAACGTCTATATATTTCGCGTTCGGGCGAGTTTTAATTTTATCCAAAACATCGAGCCGGAGTTTGGCAATAAAAGGACTGCCGTAAATATCCAGATCGTCGGGCGTGAGTTCCAACTGCTCGGCGATTTCATAAATTGGTCGAAGTTTCGCGTGCTGCGCAATAAAAAGATCGGTTTGCATTTTTCAATTATCGAAAAAAAACGGCGGAATTGATGTGATAAAACTCACAAATTTAAAGGACGACACTTAAATTTTATCGCCGACCGGCGCGGTAAATTGCGCGTCTTCGATATTTCCCGTATTCAAGACATTTTTCGGCTCGAAAAGCAGAACCTCGACTTCCGCGTCGGCAACGGGACGATGCTCAACGCCGCGCGGCACGATAACAAATTCGCCCTCATTTAATTCAACCGTCCGATCACGAAATTCGATGCGAAAACCGCCCTTCATCGCCAGAAACATCTCATCTTCATTTTCGTGCCGATGCCACGGAAATTCGCCGACGAATTTGACGAGTTTTATTTCCTGCCCGTTAAGCTCGCCGACAACTTTCGGTCGCCAATGCTCGTTGATTAACGCGAATTTTTCGTTTAGATTAACTTTTTCCATTAAAATTAAATCTCTTTTCAAACTCTAAAATCAAGTTTAATCCCACCAGGCTCGCAGAAAATTGTCTTCAATTGTCAGTTCGTCCGGCGCATATCGGCTGACAAATTTTGCAAAAGCCAAACCGATTTCCGGCGGGTAATTTCCTTGACGATAAATTCCTTCTAAACAAACCTCTTGGGTTCTCTCAAAACGCGGATCGAAAGCGAATCCTTCAAAATTAAATGCAAAGCCTTTTTGCTCCATTTCATTGGCAAATTCAAAAAAGGATTCGACCGTCGGAGTTGCATTCATAGTCTGCGACGGTTTCATAAATCCGAGCGCAAGAAGTTTGTTAATGCCTTTCACATCGAGTCCTTCAAACCGTTCGCAAACACCGGGCGGAAATTCCCGCTTTTCCCAATCAACAGCTTTACCGAAAATTATTTCGTCCCGCTCCTGAAAATCTTTCTGCCTCATAAATT
>CAYUGW010000286.1:0-5824 GCA_964444245.1 uncultured Blastocatellaceae bacterium
CACTAAAACTCCCTAATTACACAATTTAAACATTTTAAAACATACGGGAAACTTGGATTGAAGATAAAAGCATCATAACTCTATAAAAATAGCAGATGTTTGGACGACAACTCAAATAGTCAAAAAAAAGCAGTCTGAAATAGTATAATAAAATTTATGAGCCTGGACATAAAAACCATCGTATTTCTAAGCTCCATCGCGGCAATCGTGATGGGCATTATTATTTTGGTGACGGCTCAGACCTATCCGCAGATAAAAGGCGTTACGAAATGGGCTTGGGGCTGCGGAGCGCAGAGCATTGCCTGGATGTTGATTTTTTTCGGCGGAGAAATTCATCTGTTTTTCTCTAACACTGTCGCTTACACTTTGCTAATATTGTCAATGGTGCTATTTTATCAGGCATTATCGAACTTTAAGGAAAAACATTTTTCAAAACGAACATTTTATCCGCTGATTGCGGTTGCCTTTTTATTATTCGTTACCTTTACATTTATTTACCCGAGTTCGATTCTGCGCGTTATCACAATTGCCGTGATCGGTTCGATGCTGGCTTTTCTCTGTTCGTTTTTGCTGATCTTTAAAGACGGTTTTTCGCCGAAAATCAGCGAACAGTTAATGGGATTCGGCTTTTTCGTAATCGGGCTGAGTCCGGTATTAACTTTGCTTTCGATCTTTTTGAATGTCTTTGAATTTACGAGTATTTTTCCCAGAGGCATTATTCAAAATGTAAATTTCGCCTTTATTTTTGTCGCGCTTTTAATTTTGACATCGAGTTTTATGCTGATGATCAACGACAAATTTATGAGCGAGATTTTAAGACTGGCGACGATGGATTCCTTAACCGAAGTTTACAACCGGGCGGCAATGGAAAAGTTGATCGAGAAGGAAATTGACAGATCCAAACGATACGAATTGCCGATGTCTCTGCTCTTGATAGATTTGGATCATTTTAAGAAAGTAAATGATACTTACGGGCATCAGGTCGGCGATTTCGCGCTAAAAAAATTGGTTCAAACGATTACCGAAGTTCTCCGCGATCCCGATAGTCTGGGCAGATTCGGCGGTGAAGAATTTTTGATCTTACTGCCTGAAACCGATCTGGTGAAAGGCAATATCGCCGCCGAACGGGTACGCGAAATAGTCGAAAAAACACCGATCAAAGCCGGCTCAAACGAATTTAATATTACTCTGAGTATCGGACTGGCAACATTAAACCACGAAATGGATGATTTTCAGGAACTTTTCCGCCGCGCTGATTTGGGGCTTTATAAAGCCAAACAAACCGGACGCAATCGGGTTGTCGCCGTTCACGATAAAAATCTTAATCCCGAAAATTCAAACGGTCAGGCTTTTGACATATTCAAATCAAATCCGAATATCGAGATCCCAATGCAAATAAAAAAAGATTTGGGCGAATAATTATTATTTAGGCTCTATGACAATTAGTGGTTAAATTTAGAATTTTGCAGTTTATGAATTGCCGTCTGCTTTAGCTGACGGAAAAAGTTTGATTTTGCAGGGCAGGCTTTAGCCGAATCTGATAAAAATATCAATCATCAGATGAGCTTTAGCTAAAGCACTAAGGAATTTATTTAAGTTATTAATTTGGCTAAAGCCTTGACAAGCCTTTCAAATATAATCCGTCAGCTAAAGCAGACGGCAATTCATAAGACTTTTTTCCCTCACCACATTATTTCAACCACTAATTGTCAATGAGCCATTATTTTTAAGAAAGAAAAAAAAGTGCGAACCGGTTCGCACTTTTTTTATTAAAGATTTATTGATTAGACTAAATTACGCCTTCGGATTTCAAATAATTATCCATCCAGGCTTTCGAGCCGCCGTCATCGCCTTCCGTTCCGGCAATTGCACCGTGGGAAACGTGAAATTCGCGTTTTACCAGATTGACACCGGCAGCGGCGGTTTGACCGCAAGTCGGGAAAATTCTGCGCCAAAACCAGTTTTTATCGGTCGCAATCGCGTGGTAAACATTGGTTACGCTGTCGGGAATATAGTTCAGATCACTATTCGTCGAAGTGTCCTGATCGACGGCATCGAATAAAAACATTGCGTCAATTTTTTTTGTTCCCTGCCTTTTCAAATCGTGGGCGACCTGAATGCACGCCGCCGCACCTCGACTCCAGCCGACCAGAAAAACTTTTCCGGAATTGGCGTTAATAAACGCAGTTGCTTTATTTGCCATTTTGCGAATGTTGACCAGACTGCCGGACATCGAAAACATCGCCGGTCCGACTTCGTATAATTTCGGTCTTTGAACCGTATTGTTGTAATACTGCCAGACATAAAATTGAAAATTATTTTCTCCCCTGATAGTCGGAGAACTTCCTTCGAGCGCGACAAGCATTTTTCTTCTTCCTCCCTCAGAATCGTTCTTATTTGGTTATTCAAACGATACTTTTTTGTTTTAATTTTAGATTTTGAATTGATTTTGACAGATTTCTAAAATAAATGTTTATTCGACAAATATCGAATTTACTTATCTCAAGCAAATTCATTAGATATTAATAAACATTGGTTTTAATTTCGTCTGCTTTTATAAAGACTAAATAAATTCGGAACTTTTGCCAAGTAAATTTTTTGAATTTACGAAATGAAATAAAAAATTAAGTTTTATTTAATAATAGAATTCAAATCGGGTTTTATTTGTTAAATTGATGCTCCGGTGATAATTCAAAGCGATTTTGTTACAATTTAAGAAAGCAATGTTTTAAGAAATTTATAAAAGGAAAATTTATGGAAAATAAGATAAATCAAGCAGTAATTATTAGTGCCGCACGGACGGCGACTGGTAAATTTTTAGGCAGCTTAAAAGATATTTCCGCCACGGATTTAGGCGCGGCGGCGGTTAAGGAAGCGGTCAAACGCGCCGGAATTGCGGAAACCGATGTGGACGAAGTGATTATGGGCTGCGTCGTGCAAGCCGGAATCGGACAAGCACCGGCGCGGCAGGCGGCTCTTAAAGCGGGACTTCCGCCGGAAGTTTCGGCTTTGACGATAAATATGGTTTGCGGTTCGGGCTTGCGGGCGGTTTCGCTGGCGGCGCAGGCGGTCAAGCTCGGCGATGCCGAATTTGTCGTTGCGGGCGGAATGGAATCAATGTCGAATATTCCATACGCGCTGCCGACGGCGCGTGAAGGTTTCAGAATGGGCAACCAAAATGCGGTTGATCTGATGATTCACGACGGGCTTTGGTGTCCGTTTGAAAACTGGCATATGGGAAATACCGGCGAAGTCGTTTCGGAAAAATATCAGATCGGTCGCGACAAACAGGACGAATTCGCCTATAATTCGCACCGCAAAGCCATGGAAGCGCGAGATGAAGGACGATTTAAAGACGAGATCGTTCCCGTCGAGATTCCGCAGAGAAAAGGCGATCCCGTAATTTTTGAAAATGATGAAACAATTCGTGATGAAACGACGGTCGAAGCTTTGAGTAAATTAAAACCCGCATTCAAAAAAGACGGCGGCACGGTTACGGCGGGAAATGCGCCGGGCGTGAACGACGGAGCATCGGCTCTGGTCGTAACTTCGGCGGCAAAAGCCGAGGAACTGGGAATCCAGCCGCTGGCGCGAATCGTGGCGTATGCAACATCAGGAATCGAACCGAAATTGATTATGATGGCTCCGGTCGAGGGCGTGAAAAATGTTCTTAAAAAAGCGGGTTGGGAAATGGCTGATGTTGATTTATTTGAACTTAACGAAGCATTTTCCGTTCAGGCACTCGGCGTGATGCAGGAACTAGGGTTAGACCTGGAAAAGGTCAATGTCAACGGCGGCGCGGTCGCACTCGGACACGCCATCGGCAACAGCGGCGGACGCATTCTGACGACTTTGCTGTATGAAATGAAACGCCGAAACGTCAAAAAAGGCGTTGCCGCGCTTTGTCTCGGCGGCGGAAATTCGGTGGCAATGGCAGTCGAAAGAGATTAAAAGCTCAAAAAAAGTGAAAAGGTGAAAAGGTGAAAAAGTTTAAGTTTTAGAAATTCAAATATTGTTTTATGCAAACTTTTTTACCTTTTCGGCGTAAATTGAAATATAATTACATCAACGTATTTTGAGAGGAAAAATTTATGACAGCAAAAGAGCATAACAAATTATTGAGCATATTCTTTTTTATCCAAACCGGATTAACTATTTTCGGCGGAATTATGGCGGCAGTTATTTACGGCGGAATGGGTGCGGTGATGTCGGCTTCAGGTCGTGGAGATGAACAGACAATCGGCGGAATATTTTTGATCGCAGCGGTTGCAGTCAGCTTCTTTATCCTTATATTTTCCGCACTTTACGGTTTTGCCGGATGGAAACTTTATAAGGAGGAAAAAATCGGCAGAACTTTGGGGATAGTTTGTTCCTGTATTTTTCTGCTCGGTTTTCCGCTCGGAACTGCGCTCGGTATTTATGGGCTTTGGTTTCTCTTGGGCGATGATGGAAAGCGGTTTTATTCCGATAATTATCAACCGGGAACTTTCGCGCCGCCGCCGCAGAGTTGGCAGTAATTCAGGCGAAAATTAGAAAATGAAAACAAAGCGATGAACTTTTTTAAAAGTCATCGCTTGTTTGTTTTGTGCGGGTGATTTGGTTATTTTTAAAAGTAAAGTTTTTAAACCAATTTAATCAAAAAGGAATTTATAAAAAATGAGTGAAATTATCGGAGTTATCGGTGCGGGTACGATGGGCAACGGGATTGCTCAAACTGCCGCAAGCAAAAGTTACGAGGTCGTAATGTGCGATATTAAAGCCGAATTTGTCGAACGCGGCATCGAGAATATCAGCAAAAGTCTCGACCGTTTTATTAAAAAAGAAACTTTGACCGAAGAAGGAAAAGCGGAGATTTTAGGCAGAATAAGGACGACGACCGAATTGGAAGATTTAAAGGATTGTTCGTTAGTAGTCGAAGCGGCGACGGAAAATTTCGAGATAAAGAAGCAGATATTTCAGAAATTGGATGAAATCACATCCGAAGATACGATTTTGTCTTCAAACACGTCTTCGATTTCGATCACGAAAATCGCGGGCGTTACAAAGCGCGCTGACAAAGTTATCGGGATGCACTTTTTTAATCCCGTTCCGCTGATGAAATTGGTCGAAGTAATTCGCGGAATCGCGACGAGCGATGAAACTTATGCCAAAGTTAAGGATTTATCGGAAAAGCTCGGAAAAGTTCCCGTTGAATGCAATGATTCTGCGGGTTTTGTTTCAAATCGGGTTTTGATGCCGATGATTAATGAAGCGATTTTCTGCTTGCACGAAGGCGTTGCCACGCCCGAATCCATTGACGAAATTATGAAACTCGGAATGAATCACCCGATGGGACCGCTCGCTTTGGCTGATTTTATCGGCTTGGACGTTTGTCTGGCGATTCTGAATGTTCTGCACGAAGGTATCGGAGATTCAAAATATCGCCCGTGTCCGCTGCTCAAAAAATATGTTGACGCGGGTTGGCTCGGCAGAAAATCGGGGAAAGGTTTTTACGATTACAGCAAATAAAAAAATCATTTACCCGTTAAGCAAGCGGTCTTTGACCGCGTAATATGATTATTCCGAAGGGAAACGCGGTCAAAGACCGCTTGCTTAACGGGTTGTAACAGTAAATTTCAAATAGGAATACATCCGAAATCGCTTGTTTTGGAATCAAAAACTAAAATACGTTTCCCGGCGTATAACCCTGTAACTCTTCTAAAAGGTAAAAAAGCAGAAACCCGATTGTAAATGAGGGTGCTTTTCTGAAAATGACATCACCCACATTTACATTCGGGTTTCTGCCACATAAAAAAATATGAGAAATTTTTCAAAAATTACATTA
>CAYUGW010000287.1:0-5812 GCA_964444245.1 uncultured Blastocatellaceae bacterium
GATCAAAGCGATTCGGGTCTTGAGCGATCAGCAATGTCTGCAAATCCGAAGAATCATCAATCGAATGCGACCACGTATAAGAAGCCCTGAATGCCAGATTGTTGGCAAACCGCCGATTGAGTTCGACATTCATCGCGTTGTAGCTCGAATTGCCGTCGGAAACCTGTGCATTGATCGCACCGAACGGCGAAATAATGCCGGGCGTTCTGAGTGTGTTAGCTCCCGCTAAAGCCGCGTCTAAAACGGCTTTGTTGACCGCGCCGCCGGACAAAGCACTTGCCAGAAAATAATTCGGGGCATTCGGACGGAAGAAATTGGCGATTGCCGGAGCAACAAATCCGAGTCCTGTCGCATTATTGACAGCCACCATTCCCGGAATAATTACTGTAAAATTGGCATTGCTTGCCGTCGGAACCGAAAAAGCTACGGCTTCCTGCGTGCTGACCGGATCGCGTCCGGCAAAGCGGCGGAAGTTTTCGATTTGCAGCCGGGTGTCCGGCGTATTCAAATCCGTCGGGTGCGGCAAGTGGCGTGCGCCGACGAAAATGTAACCGACCGAAAGTGCCATATCTTTCGTTAATTGACGCTCGATTGTCAAATTTGCCTGTGTTGCGTAGGCATATTCGAAATCTTTGGAAATCGGCAGAGTGAACGGCAGAACCGCTCCGAAACCCGGAAACGTCTGATCGTCAAAACGCTGTCTGCCGAATTGATAATTGGCGGACGGTGCAACGCCCGGCGTAAAAATACCGGGACCTTGCGCCGCACACACCGGAGTTTGCGGTGCGCCCGGAACACAAACCGTTCCCTGAAAAACCTGCGCGGCGTTCAGAAGCGCGGTCGAAGCCGGACTGCCCGCCGTCAAAACCGCTTGCTGCTGCTGCGCGGCATCGGCAATATCGGAGTTAAATGCGACCGCTAAAAGCGGGTGATCGTAAAATAAACCTATCGCACCGCGAATGACGGTTTTCCCGTCGCCCATCGTGTCCCACGCAAAACCGAAGCGCGGCGCCCAATTATTTTTATCGCGGGGAATTCCCTGCTGAACGCCGACGGCATCCTGAGCTGCCAACAAATCTGCCGAAGAAAGATTAATTCCCGACAGCGGATCGTTAAAAGCCACCGGCGCAATCGTTTCGGTCAGTTCCACATCATAACGAATGCCGTAATTGATCGTTAAACGCGGATGAATTCTCCATGTATCCTGTGCAAAAAAGGCAATCGGCGTATTTTTAATCCGGCTGACCGGATCGCCGAAACCTTGAATATAGGTCGAAGGCAAACCGAGTCCGTAGGCTTGAACCGGTGTCAGATCGGGTGCGCCCAACTGACCGAACGCGGCATTCAAATTTCCGGCGGCAAATGGACCGAAATTGAAAAGTCCGGCAAAGTTCAATTCAAAAACCGCGCTCGGAATTTTAATAAAGTTTATATCGCCGCCGAATTTGAAGGTATGATTACCCCAAACATAATTTAGATTGTCGGCAAACTGAAAACGTCTTTCGGTGCGGTCAACCGGCGAGAAAAGTTCGCGCCCGATAAATGCCGTTCCCGAAATGTTAAACGCGACCGCGTCACCGTTTTGTGAACGAAATCTCGTATCTCGCTGACCGAAAGCAAAGCGAAATTCATTTGCCATATTCGCGCCGATAATCGTATTAAGACCTGCCGAGAATGAATAATCCTTCAATTCCTGAATGCCCGTGCGCGAAAAATCGTTTTGCCCCAAAGATTGGTTTTGCGATTCAACCTGAATACCGCTGACATCTCCGGGATTGTAGCCGAAACGCAAAGTCAATTGATTATTGTCGTTAAAACTGTGATCGCCGCGGATCGAGAAAAAGTTCGTTCGTTCCGTAACCCCAAAAATTCTCTGCAGATCATTAAGCGGACGGAAGGCAATCGGCAAACCGTTTGAGTTGACTGTTCCGCTCGGAACAGGCGCACCCGATAGGAAAAACCTTCCGCCAACCTGTTGACCGGCGGGAATCGGGGTTGCCGTTCCGCCCGGACTGATCAGCGGATTCGTTCCGGTCAGAGCGGTGTTGCTTCCGCTCGAAGCCAGATAAAGATAACCGACCGCCGCCTGTATAAACGCCGGATTTCCGCTGGCGATCAGATTATTGGCAAAAGCCGCCTGCGCCGCCGTTAAACCATTAAATGTCTGCGTGAAGGGCAGAATCGGCGCACCGACCGTAACCGAAGAATTTAATCCGCGGCTGACATCGCTGGTAAAAAAGCCCGATTCATCGCGCTGGCGGCGTTCGTAGGAAGCAAAGAAAAATGTTCTGTCTTTAACGATCGGTCCGCCGAGCGTTCCGCCGAATTGCGTGCGGCGAAAGTCGGGTTCGGCAATCGGCGAAAAAGCGTTGCGCGCCTGGATGTTTTTATCGCGAATAAAACCGAAAATATTTCCGCTGAATTCGTTTGTTCCGCGCTTGGTTACGACATTGACGATTCCGCCCGTTGCGCGTCCGAATTCCGGTGCGTAGGAATTGGTCGCCACCTGATATTCCTGAACGGCTTCCATCGAAACGGTCGAACGCGCGGCGTTAATCGAATTATCGGTAAAATCCGAACCGTCAACCTGTACCAAAGTCGAGCGTCCGCGCTGTCCGCCGATGTTCAAACCGGAAGTCGGAGCAGGACCGATCGGACGACCGTTGTCGCGCCCGACGGTCGAAATCGTCAGAGCAAATCCGGTCGCGCTGCGTTCGTTAATCGGCAGATTTTCGATGCTCTGCTGACCGATCGTGGTCGAAACGGTCGTGCGGGTTGTTTCAACCAGCGCAATCGAATCAATCGGGACATTTACCACAATGTCTTCCGTTCCGATTTCTAAAGGGATTTTCAGTTCGGCGCGCTGCCCGACCGTTAATCTGACCTGTGCAATAACCGCCTTCTTAAATGTCGGGGCTGATGCGGTAATTTCATATTCGCCCGGAGGCAATGAAAAAACCTGATATTCGCCCGAATCGTTGGTCGTCACGGTGCGGGAAATTCCGGTCGTCGAACTGCTTACCGTAACGGTCGCGCCCGGCACCGCCGCATCATTTTGATCAACGACTGACCCGACTAAATCTGCGGTGCTTGCCTGCGCCTGAGCAAACGCCGCGCTTACACTAAACAACATGACAATTGCCAACATCAAAAATTTTTCGGCAACAGCTGAAACTCGCCAAGGAAATGCTCTCATTAGTTTTAACTCCTTATTTTTTAAGAAACTCGTTTAAGACATCTGTCAGTAAATCACAAAGAAAACTCGGTTTTGACAATAATTCAATAACTATTGTTCTTTGCCGCCGGATTCGGCGTATTTTCAGTATTTAATAATTTTTTAATTTCAACTAACAGATTGCTTTAAAGAATTGATAGTGTTGGAATTTTAATCGCAAAAACAGGTTTTAAGCAAGTAAAAAGTTACAAAAAATTTACTTTTATTTCTCGCCTTCGCTAACCGGAAAACTGTTTCTGGTCGAACGCGCCAAAAATTCCCGCGCTTTTTCGCTCAAACTCAGAGCGGAAATCGCTAGTTTCGCAAACGCCGGAACAAACGCGGCGCGGCGCAGAACCGAACAGACAAACAATCTTTTTTGAAACTTTTCCCGATGCAGAACTTTATATTTATCCGCAATTTCACGGGGCAAAACGTGATTTTCCGCCAGAATTTCCGCTAAAACTTCCGCGCCTTCGAGTGCCATCAGCATTCCGCTCCCCGTAAACGGGTCAATAAACGCCGAAGCATCGCCGACCGTCAAAAGATTCGGTGCGGGCGACAAATCCTTTCTACCGAATTCATCAACCGAAACCGCCAGCCAATCATAAACGAGTTCGGCATTTTTCAAAGTCGAAAAAGCTCTTTTGTTCTGCAGCACAACATTTTCTACTATCTTATCGGCATTTCCATTAAATTCTTTAACGATCTTTGCCTGAATTAAAAAACAGTGATTTGCCAAACCGTTTTCAACAAAGCTCAAACCGCCGTAACCGCCGCGAAAAAAATAAATCTCGCACACGCTTTTTTCCATCGAAACATTTTTTAAATGAGCCTTAAAACCAACAAGGCGATTTTGGATTTTAGATTTTGGATTTTGGATTTGTTTTGTCCTTTGTCCTTTGTCCTTTGTCCTTTGATTTTTCGTTTTCTGAAATTTGAAATTTGAAATTTGAAATTCACGAAATCTCCCTTTCTCCCTTTCTCCCCTTCTCCCCTTCTCCCTTTCTCCCTTTCTCCCTTTCTCCCCTTCTCCCTTTCTCCTCGCCAAATATTTCCCCAAAACTCCGGCGCGTCCCGATGCGTCAACTGTCAAATCCGCCGCAATTTCCGAAATTTCGCCCGCTTTGTTTTTGACTTTTACGCCGCGAATTTCGCCCTCGGCTTCCATTAAAAGATCAACGGCGGAAGTTTCTTCCAAAACTCTTACGCCGACTTTTTTTGCCTTTTCCAAAAGAAGAAAATCCATCTCGGCGCGGCTCAAACTGAGTGCGCCCTGCAAACCGTTGCCGAACCATTTGCTCGGCACGGAAATATTTCTGCCGTTCGGCGCATAAAAAACCGTTTCCGTAATCCGGTCGCCGCCCGAAAAAAGCATTTCGTCCAAAACGCCCAACACCCGAAAATGCTCGAGGCATTCGGGCGAGATGAATTCACCGCATAATTTTTGACGCGGAAATTTTTCGCGCTCGATCAAAATTACGTCAAATTGTTTTTCCGCCAGACGAATCGCCAGCGATGCGCCCGCCGGACCCGCGCCAACTATGGTGATTTTTGATT
This sequence comes from uncultured Blastocatellaceae bacterium, assembly GCA_964444245.1. Classification (GTDB taxonomy): domain Bacteria; phylum Acidobacteriota; class Blastocatellia; order Pyrinomonadales; family Pyrinomonadaceae; genus JAHCHG01. The sequence continues at coordinate 4,775 of CAYUGW010000287.1, forward strand.
TTTGATTTTTGATTTTTGATTGGTTTCTCATTTCTTGCGTTAAAAGTTATTATAACTTTTTAAAATGAAAGAGAAAGTTAAATTCAAAATAATCAAAAATCAAAAATCAAAAATCAAAAATGAATATAATTCCGCTTTCGATTCCAACACCCTTTTATGTCGGCGATGTCAATGTTTATCTGATCAAAGAAGATCCGCTGACATTAATTGATGTCGGACCTAAAACTGTGGAAGCGCAGAAGGTTTTGCGCGAAAAATTAAAACAAAACGGCGTTGATTTTGCAGACGTTCGGCGCATTGTTTTAACGCACGCGCACGAAGATCATTGCGGTCTTGCCAAACAAATCAGAGATGAAGCGAAAAATGCGGAAATTCTCGTACATAATTGGGAAACCGGACATCTTTTCGGCAGACTGGCGCGCGCGGAACATCAAAAATTAATGACACGCGCCGGAGTTCCGCTAACAGTTTTCGATGAAATGCAGGAAATTTATGCGGAAATTTCTCTGCTCACGGACGCTTTATCTGACGGTGAATTTTCCGCGCTCGAAGACGAAATGGAACTCGAATTTTCGAGCGGAATTCTAAAAGTTCTGCACACGCCCGGACATACGCCCGGAAGCTGTTCATTTTTGCGCGAAGCCAATCGCACTCTGATCGTCGGCGATTGCGTTTTAAAACGCATTACGCCGAATCCGATTGTATCGCCCGATCCCCTAAATACGGAAAAACGCTTTAAATCTCTGGGCGAATATCTCGTTTCTCTGGCGCGTCTGCGTTCGTTTTCGCCGACTCTCGTTTACGGCGGACATGGCGAACCGATCACGGATTTCGAGGAAATTTTCAACCGCTACATTCGCGCCATTGACGAACGCCAAAAACGCGTGATTGATTTAATCGAAAAAAACGGCTCGACGGCTTTTGATGTCGCTCAGAAACTTTTTCCGAAAGCGGTTGACAGAGACGTTCACCGATTTCTGGCGATTTCCGAAGCAATCGCGCATCTCGATTATGCCGAAACGGAAAATAAGATCGCGG
>CAYUGW010000288.1:0-5811 GCA_964444245.1 uncultured Blastocatellaceae bacterium
GAGATGCGCGTAACGGGCTTCTTTCTGTCCGGGCTGGCGTTCTAAACGCACGACGAGCGGTTCGTCGCGTCCTGCGAGTTTTTCGAGCGTCTCGCTGACTTCGTCCAGACCGGAAAATGCGTAAAGTCTTCCCGTGCGCTGATTTATCTCGCCGATTGTCTGCGCTCCGCGAAGCATCAGCACGCTCAAGGCGGCGACTTCCGCCGCATCGAGTTCGAAAACATCGGGCAAAATATGTTTGTATTTCGGCACGCGGGAAGAACTGCCGTAAAAGACATAGACAATGTTTTTATCGCGCAGCGATTGCAGGGCTTTCTCGACCGCGTCTTCGCTGTATTGGACGACCGGATCGCGGTTCGATTTTTGGTTGCAGGCGTTGGTTAAAGCATTCAGCGTCAAAGGATAATACTCCGGCGTGGTCAATTGTTTTTCGACCAGACAACCGACGACGCGGGCTTCGATTTCAGTTAATTGGGTAAGCATAGATGTTAAAAATGGATAATTGATAATTGAAAATGGATAATTTTTTCTTCAATTATTTATTAGACATTATCGGAAATAAGGAAAATGGAAAAAACTGTTCGTTATTCGCTTTTAACTATTCGTTATTTTCGCGTGAAAATCAGTTAACAGCGAATAACGAACAACGAATAGCGAAAACATTTGTGAACAATCTTTTTATTTCCGATAATGTCTATTGTTCTTTTTCCATTTTCATTGTTAATAAGCATAATACATTTTTCCATAAAATGTTTAGTGAATTACAATTAAAAATGTGAAAATTCTTGTTGCGCGAACATCGGAAGAAATCAATTTTGCCTATCAAACGCTTGCCAAAGCGGAATTTATCGGCTGTGATACGGAAACTTCTTCGCTTTCGGCGCGGAAGGGCAGACTTTTTTCCGTACAGTTTTCCGACGGCGATTTTAATGTTTTAGTGCCGATTTCCGAAAACATTTCGCTCGGAAAATTGGAAGAAATTTTAGCCGATGAAACAATCGTCAAAATTTTTCACAACGCCAAATTCGATCTCGAATTTTTGCGCGAAAACGGTTTTTACGCAAAAAATATTTTCTGCACGATGATCGCCGAAAAAATTCTGACCAGGGGAGCGAATCAATCCGTTTCGCTGGCGGAAACGCTCTATCGTTATTTTGCGGTTGATTTAGACAAAACGCAGCGCGCCAAATTTAACCGGAATTGGAACGGCGTTTGGACAACAGAATTGGTTGATTACGCGCTTTCGGATGTGGTTTATCTGCCGAAATTGATGCAGGAACAAAAGATTTGGCTGGAAAATTTGGGATTAACGGAAAACTTTGAAACGCAAATGGCTAAATTATTTACCAAACAGACATTCTAGACCTTTCAGCAATAAATCGTCTGAACTTTTATATTTTATTGACATCATTCAGCTAACACCCGTTATCACGGGCTAAAAACTAAATTCCACAAGATAATTCAAGCCATCGCTAACGCGGTGAAAACAGAGACTTTAATTTCAGATAATTTAATCTGACACGCGTAGAATTAAGTACTCAATTCTAACAACTCTGTCAAATTTTGATGGCGGTGATTTTTATCTGAGAATTTGCAGAATTTCAAACTCCTTAGTCGGAAGATGAATCGCACCATTTTCGTTAAACTAAAGTCTGCTCGAAGATGTTAAGCGTAAATGTTTCGACACGATAGATTTCTTCCATTCTGAAAATTCAAAAAAATTCAAAAAAAGTTAAAGATTTTAAAGGCATTGCGAGGCAATAACACCATAAGGAATGGAAAAAAAGCCGAAATTATAATCGATATAGACGAAAAGATTTTGCCGGCGAATTCGCCGCGAAATTTGAAGCCTTTTGTCCCGAATGCAAACGATTGGTCGGGTTGACTTCGGCGGCGGCTTTGAAACTAAAAATTGTCGAACGGCGGATTTTCAGTTTGATGGAAATCGGGGAAATCTATTTTGCCGAAACCGAACGGATTTTGGTTTGTTTGAATTCATTAGCAAAAATTTGAGCCGATTTTATCAAAATCTTCGCGTAGTGTACAGAATACGGAAAAATGACAACAACCGGACAAACTGACAAATGTGCGGTTTTGTTTGAAAACAATCCGAACAAAGGAATTTTCAGCGAGAAAAAAAAGGGAATTATGACGATTATTTATGGAGCAAAACTGCTCAAAGAAAAATACGGAAACATATTTATGAAACAAATAATTTTTTTTATATTCAGTTGTTTTTTGGTTTTTTCGGTTGATATTTCAGCTCAAAAAACTGAAACATTCGACATCATTTCATTTAAGACTCCGAAAGGTTGGCAGAAGGAAGTCAGCGGGAATGCGATCCAGCTCGGCGTTGAAGATAGTGCAACGGGCGGTTTGTGTCTGATCACGATGTTTAAACCGCTGCCCGGAAGTAATGATTCAAAGTTTAATTTTGAATCAGCGTGGGAAACGATCGTTAAGGAAATAGTTACTGTTTCAAGCAAGCCGCAGATGCAGCAGTCGCAGAGCAAAAACGGTTGGACGGCGGAAAGCGGGTTTGCTCAATATGAATCCGACGGTCGAAAAGGCGTGGTTTTGCTCGTTACTTTAAGCGGTCAAAGCAAGATGGTAAATATCCTGATCTTGACCGATACCGATAAATTTCAGCAAGCTATTGCCGATTTTCTGGAATCGATCGATTTACCGAAAGTGGAAGTCGCTGCCGTCCAATTAAAAAATAAACCGGCTGAAATTACACAACCGGCGCGAAAAAGTAATTACAAGTTTTCTACTACCAATTTTGACGACGGCTGGACCAGCACCGAGCAGGAAGATTGGGTGGAAGTAGTGAAAGGGGATATCAGAGTTTTAATTCATTACCCGAAAGAAGGCACGATATTCCCGGCAGATCCGGAACCGCTGACAAATGCTGCCTGGAATATTCTGGTAGCCCCCCGATACCGAAACCTGAAAAATTATAAAACAAGTTATATTTCCAGTTACGAGAGACCTTATTTAGGAATGGGATATGCCACCGATGATGCTTCAGGAAAACAAGTTTTTGTTCTGCTGTTTCGTCGGGGCAATAGCGGATGGCTCGAGTTTATTGCTCCCGACAAAAATAGTTTTATCCGGCAATATAAGTTTGATCCTGAAGATATAAGATTTGACAGCAATGATGATTTGCTCAAACCGCTGATTCAAATGGTAAACTATAACAAATTCGCGATTTCCGAAAGCGACTTTACCGGCACCTGGACCAGCGATTATTCCGGTATGCAGCAAATGTATCATGTAAATACCGGAAATTATGCCGGGATGAATATGAACCAGTCACATGAAGAATTTGTCTTCGGCGCAGGCAACTCCTATAGTTGGAGTCTGCTGGCGATAAACGGCATGGTTGGCAACCTAAAGTATGCCAGCGTCAAATCGGCGGGAAAATTCAGTGTTCTCAATAACTGGCAGATTCGTTTTTCAAAAATAGAATCCGGTGCAAAAACCTATAATGCACATTGGTCATGCATCAAAGGTGCCAGACTATTAAATTTGCTCGACGCGAATAATCCCGGCAGCGGTATTTATACGAGTTATGGGAAAAAATAGTCGTCGGAAATCTCCTGTGTTTTGAGAGGTTGAGACAGAAGAAATTTGTTCTGAGTAAAACATTTGAAAATTTTAAGTCGGTGAAGAATAGTTTTTCAAACAGGAATTCGAAATATGCGTAAACTACAAATAATAATATTTTCAATGATCTTTTGTTCGATATTTTCTGCCGTTTCCTTTGCGCAGCAGCCGGGACGCTCCTTTCTTGACGGCGTATTTAACGCGCCGCCCGGCACGACCGTTGTTTTGCAAAAAGACGGCAAAGAAGAACTTTCGCTGACCGCATCGGCAACGGGAAACGCCGTTTTTTCGAGCAATCCGTTCAAATTTCCGAACGCATATACTGACGGCACGCCTTATACGCTAATCGTTAAAAGCGCGTCCGCCGGACAAACCTGCAATGTTGAGAAAGGCGCGAGAGGAACGATCGGTCTCAGCCCCGGATTCGTGCGAATCGGCTGCGATTTTACTTTTGAACTGCTCAGCCGAAGCACCGATAATTCCAAATTCGGTACATTTTATGAAACTTCTGCGCCCGTGGTCGGCGGCGATTTTACGGAAGAAGGTCGCTATGTCGCATTTGTCTCGTCTGCGGCAGGACTCGGCGGCGCGTCGGGGAAAAAACGTCAAATTTTCTGGCGCGACCGCAATTCCGGCGAAACGAAATTAATCAGTACCGGTATGAAAGGAGAAGAAGGAAACGGCGACAGTTTTGCGCCGTCAATTTCGGCTGACGGTCAATCGGTCGCTTTTGAATCTTACGCCACAAATCTCGTTCCGATTGACTCAAATAATGTCCGCGACATATTTGTCTGGAACGCGAAAACAAATACAGTTACCGCGGTCAGCACGGGTGCAGGCGAAAGTGAAACAAATTCGGAAAGCTTCGAGCCGGTGATTTCGGGTGACGGAAGTTTGATCGCATTTTCTTCAAGTGCAAGCAATCTCGCGCCGGGCGTGGACGGAACAAGCACCGTCAATGTTTATCTCAAACGCGTCGGAAGCGGACAAACTCCGATTCTCGTCAGTGCCGATCCGAAAACGAAAAAAGGTGTCGGCGGCTCGCGCCCCTCGATCTCCGACGACGGCACGAAAATCGCGTTTTATTCATTTGCTTCGACACTGGTTGAAAACGACAAAAACGGTCTGTGGGACATCTTTTTATACGATTCGCGCAATCCGAAACTCAAGCGTTTGAGTCTGACCGCCAGCGGAGGCGAACGCGATCAGGGAACGGAAAGCGCGAGCCGCGTCGTCGCCCCGTCAATTTCGGGGAACGGCAGCTTTGTCGCGTTTGCAACAACCGCGACGAATATGGTTTCCGGCGATACGAATAATTTTCAGGATGTTTTCGTCGTCAACGTGGTGTCGGGCGAGGTCAAGCGTGTCAGCACCGGCGCGGACGGAGTGCAGGGAAACGGCGACAGCCCGATCGAGCAGGGCGAAAAAGTCGCCATTTCTTATGACGGCAGTCTGATTGCCTTTTCGACAAAAGCCGCAAACTTAGGCGGCGATATTATTTTGAAAACGGTTGCCGGCGGCGAAACCCGCGTTATTGCGGCGGATCAAAGACAAGGTGTCGGTCGTCCGGCTATTTCGAGAAACGGAGGTTATATCGTGTTCGGTGCGGGCAGCCGTTTGGACGGCAGGTATCAATCAACCGGAATTTTTGCCGGATTTACCGGAATTACCCGCTGCCGTTTCTGTAACCGGTGATCGTCTTTTGCTTAAAAACCGGCAAACGGGAAAAAAGTTCCAATAATCAAAAAACGCCTCTGTTCATCCGAGGTTAAATTGTTTCTAAACAATTCGAACAAAAGTCTAAATTTATAACGCAATAAATTTAATTTTTGTAATCAACCCAGTTTTTCGTTGACAAAGGTAAAAATTCCGGTTGCGACGCTAACGACTATAAATGTCGCTATTGCGCGCCAAACCGTGTCAACGACTTCATTCTGCCAGATTGCCCAAATACACAAAACAGTGCTGGCAACCAGTGAAATTGTAATTACCGTGAACGAAATCGTGCGGACGAGTTTCGGCTCGATTACACCTCTGATTTCGTCTTTTGTTCTCGTCTTTTGTTCAATTTTTTGATTTTCCATTTAAAAATGCGAAACAGTAGTTGAAAAAGAAGTAGCAAAACAACAAAAGAGTTGTAGAATGCAAGTTTATGGAACTTCAACTCATTGAACTTTATTTGTGGGTTTGCTCTGTTTATGA
>CAYUGW010000289.1:0-5789 GCA_964444245.1 uncultured Blastocatellaceae bacterium
TCTGAATAATCATAAAATTCTCCTAAAAAAATGGGTAGTGTTTCAGAATTTATGCTGGACGAAGTTTTTAGGCTTTTACACTTCGGAATATGTGAAATGTGATAAGTGAAACGTGATAGATTTTATCGAAGAATTATCTATCACATATCACCTTTCACTTATCATTTATTCCGAAAGTATTGTTCCTCAGCATTAATTCTGAAACATCACTAAAAACTGTTAGTGTTAATGAACGAAGAAATCACCTGACTGAAATCAAACCAGACAACTGGCTTCCAAAACTTTTGACAGCTTCGTTCCGTCAATTTCGAACACCTGTTTCCAGTTGCCTTCGTAATAATGCGTGTCGAGGACGATTTCCATCCGCCCGTCGCCGTTCAAATCAGCGACGGCTAAAATCTCGCGCGTGTTCGGCGGGTCGTAATAATCGCGCCTGGTAAAAAACTCGCCGTCAATCAGAATGTTTTGCACTTGTCCGTTGACGGTTTTTCGAAGTAGCGCGAACGAATAATCGCCCGGTGTCTGCGCTTCCATATTCCCTTCTTTGTAAAAATTTCCCGTGATCAGAACTTCCGTCGAAGCGTCGCCGTCGAGGTCAATTTCAACGATTTGGCTCAAATTGATTTTCGTCTTGGTGATGCCTTTCGTCCGCAAAAAATCGGCGGCGATTTTTCGGTAAGTTTTGTCCGTAACACTGATTAATTTTGGAACGCGCGGTACGGGATTCCAATCGGCACCTCCGCCGACGGCGAACGCCGATTCGATCTGCGGCTCGATCCGCATCATTTTGTTTTCGGGACACGCGCCGTAATCTTCGTCCGTGTTGATCAAGGTCGCGCCGCCTTTGCCAACGCCATTTAAGTTGACGAAAATCATTTCGGTTTTCTTCGCAATCGTCGGCGCGACCGTTTCCGCCGTCACCCACTTGCCGTTTTGCGAACCGCCGAGCAAATAATAATTGCCGGCAATCGGCACAATCGTTTCCCGTTGCTGCTCCTGCGCCGGAATGACCGCAGCGAAAATCAACAGGCATAAAAATAATTTTTGAATTCTCATAAGTTTTATATTTGTCAGTAAATTACCGGAAATTTGTCCTAAGCTGTCAGCGAGATAAAAATTATCGCCCGCGTCAAGACGATTGAAAATTTGTCGTGTATTTTATGTATTAATTTCATTTTCAACTCTCTAAAAAAATAAATTCGCCGCCCGCTTGAACCGGTTTGTCGGCTGCCACGACAAATTAAGGCGCAACAATCGAGCGAAAACTATCATCGCCGATAAAATATTTTCGATTTTTTTCGGTTTGTGCTAAATTTGACTTTCGCAACTCGTTTATTTTTTTCAAATGAATTCGCCCGACACAAAAAATTTGACCGAACTGCTCGCGGCTTGGAGCGACGGCGACGAGATTGCGCTGGAAAATCTTGCGCCGCTCGTTCACGCCGAACTGCATCGCCTGGCGCGCGGTTATATGAAACGCGAACGCGAGAATCATGTTTTGCAAACTTCGGCTTTGATCAACGAAGCATATGTGCGGCTGATTGATTGGAAAGCAGTCAAATGGCAGAATCGCGCTCATTTTTTCGGCGTGGCGGCGCAGATGATGCGGCGGATTCTGGTTGATTTCGCCCGTCAGCGTCCGCGTGTCGAAGGCAGCAGCGCGGAACATTTCGCGCTTGACGAAGCGTTGCAGATTTCCGCCGGAAAGGATGCCGATTTGATTGCATTGGACGAAGCGTTGCAATCGCTCGCGCAAGTTGACGAGCGCAAAGCAAAAATCGTCGAACTCAGATTTTTCGGCGGGCTTTCGGTCGAAGAAACGGCGGAAGTTTTAAAGATCGCGCCGATTACCGTAATGCGCGAATGGCAAAAAGCAAGAGCGTGGCTGCTCTGCGAACTATCGAATTTTTGATTTTTGATTTTTGATTGGTCAGGTTTTTGAGGAGAAATATGAACGAAGAAGATTTAAAAAATCGAACAAAAAAATTTGCTTTGAGAATCTTGAAATTAATTGACGCGCTCCCCAAGACAACTGCCGGAAGAACCGTCGCCGGACAACTTGTGCGTTCCGGAACATCGGTTGCCGCAAATTACAGAGCGGCGTGTCGCGGAAAATCGAAACCGGATTTTATTGCCAAACTCGCCATCGTCGAAGAAGAAGCCGACGAAAGCGAATTTTGGCTTGAACTGATTCAGGAAAGCGAAATGCTCAAACCGAATCTGGTCGAATCTTTAAGCCAAGAAGCAAGTGAAATCGTCGCAATTATGGTCGCATCGAGAAAATCTGCCGCCAATAATAAATAGTTGTCGAAACCGTTTCCAAATCAAAAATCAAAAATCAAAAATGGACGCTGAAGGATGGAAACAAATTGACGAACTCTTCGATGCCGCGCTGGATTTGCCCGAAGCCGAGCGCGAGGCGTTTTTGTCTGAAAAAACGAACGGCGATCAGGAACTCAAAAACAAAATCTTGAAACTTCTCCGCGCTAGCGGGACCGAGGGTTTTATGGATAAACCCGCAGTTGCCGTTGCCGCGCAAAATCTGGCAGAGGCGCAAACCGTCATAATGGAACGGAATTTCATCGGGCGTAAGATCGGTTCGTATCTCATTGAAAAACAAATCGGCGTGGGCGGAATGGGCGAAGTTTATCTCGCCAGCGACGAAAAATTAAATCGCAAAGTCGCGCTTAAATTCTTGCCCGCCGAATACGTTTCCGACGATGAACGCGTGAAAAGATTTGCACTCGAAGCCCGCGCGATTTCCGCTCTGAATCATCCGAATATCGTGACGATTCACGACATCGGCAACGACGGCGGCATAAATTTTATCGCTACCGAATACGTCGAAGGCAAGACGATTCGCGAACTTATCGCCGAAAAACCGCGTCTTTTGGAAATTCTCAATATCATTCTGCAGGTCTGCGATGCGCTTGCCGCCGCGCACTCTGCGGGCATCATTCACCGCGACATCAAGCCGGAAAATATTATATTCCGCCCCGACGGTTATGTGAAAATCCTCGATTTCGGTCTGGCAAAACTCAGCAATCTCGAAACAAAACCGACCGATAATTTCGCTAAAACGGCGAAAGGCGTGATTATCGGAACGCCCGCCTATATGTCGCCCGAACAGGTGACGGACGACAATGTTGACCATCGCACCGATTTATGGAGCGTCGGCGTTTGTTTATACGAACTTTTGACCGGATTTAACCCGTATAAAAAAGACACGCGGCAGGCTACTTTTCAAGCAATTCTGCTCGACGAACCGCCGCTTGCAAGCACTATCAACGCGGAAGTTTCCGGCGAATTGGACAGAATTTTATACAAGGCACTCGAAAAAGACCCGGACATCAGCTATCAAACCGCCGTCGATCTGCGTGCCGATCTCAAGCGTGTCCGGCGCGAAACCGATTCAACATCGGGACAGAGATTCTCTTCAACGCAAAAACGCAAAGCTGCACAGATGCAAAGATTTTTTTCGATTTTTGCCTTTTGCCTTTTGCTTTTAAGCGTAGGAATTTGGTATTTCGGCGTTTGGCACAGCAAAGCAGAGGCGGCTGATTGGTCGCAGGCAAATAAAATTCAGCTGACCGACCGCGCCGGCTCGGAAATTTTCCCGACGCTCGCGCCGGACGGTAAATCGTTTGTGTTTACGGCAAAAACCGAGCGCGGCGATGACGATCTGTTTCTGCAGCGCGTCGGCGATAAACGCGCCCGCAGCATCACTGAAGATTGTCTGTCTGACGACACGCAGCCTGCTTTTTCGCCCGACGGCGAACGGATCGCTTTTCGTTCGGAACGAAACAATGAGGGCGGAGTTTATGTAATGAGCGCAGGCGGCGAAAATGTGCGTCGCGTCGCCGATTTCGGTTTTCATCCAGCGTGGTCGCCCGACGGCAAAGAACTCGTCGTCAGCACGGTCGGCATCGAACTGCCCGAATCTCGCAACAGCCGACCGAGCCAACTTTGGATCATCACGCTCGAAACCGGTGCGCGGCGGCTTTTAACCGATGCGGATGCGATGCAGCCCGCGTGGTCGCCCGACGGCAAATACATCGCCTACGGATTTATCCCGCCGAGCGTCGGCAGACGCGATATTGGAATTATTCCCGTCGGCGGCGGCGAGCCGCTCGTCATAACGCGCGACGGCACAACGAATTGGAATCCGGTCTGGTCGCCGGACGGCAATTTTTTATACTTCGCCTCCGACCGCGGCGGTAATATGAGTTTCTGGCGCGTTCGCTTTGAAAACGGCAAGATCACAAGCGAACCTGAGTCAGTCGTTACGCCGGCTAAATATTCGCGCCATCTTGCCTTTTCGCGCGACGGAAAACGTTTGATTTTCGTTTCGACCGACAACCGCGCGAATCTGCAAGCCGTCAATTTCGACCCGCAGACGGAAAAAACCGTCGGCGCGCCGTTTTGGATCACGACCGGCGACCGCGAAATCTCGCGCCCGGAGCTTTCGCCCGACGGCACGCAGTTCGTCCTTCACGTCTCGCGCCGCACACAGGACGACATCGTGTTGATGAACCGCGACGGCACGAATCAAAGCGATTTGACAAACGACGCGGATTTCGACCGCTACCCGCGCTGGTCGCCTGACGGCAAGCGCATCGCCTTTGCCTCCGACCGGAGCGGCTTTTACGAAATCTGGACGATTAACGCCGACGGCACAAATCTGCGGCAAGTAACCTTTATGAACAAGGAAGGCACGTCGTTCCCGCTCTGGTCGCCCGACGGCAAGCGCATTTTGTATCGCTCCGCGCCGCACGCTTACCTCGTTGACGTGGATAAGAATTGGAACGAGCAGACGCTCGAAAAACTGCCCGATTACGATCCGACCGATCGGCGGCGGTTTCTCGCCTGGAACTGGTCGCCGGACGGCTCGCGTCTGGCGGGAAATTTCAGCGGTGAGCCGATGGACACAGGCTTTTACTCGTTCGCCGATGATCGTTTTGAAATCATTGCCAAAATGAGAAACTTCCCGATGTGGCTTCCCGACAGCCGACGGTTTATCTACGGATTTGAAAATAAACTCTACATCGCCGACACCGACACGAAAAAAACGCGGGAAATCGGTCTTAACCTGACCGAAACCCTTGAATCAGTCGGCATCAGCCGCGACGGGAAATTGATCTATTACACACTTTCTTCGAGCGAATCGGACATTTGGCTGTTGGATATTTCGGATAATCAATTGGAAAATTGACAAAACGGTAATGCCGTCGTTATCTTCGTTTAATTTTTCTTCTCCAACTTTTCCATTAGCGAATCGAGCCTTTTTTGCGCTTCGGCGGCTTCGGGTGAATTCGGATATTTTTTGATCAATTCCTTCCACGTTGCGCCGTCGTAATGATAGTTTTTCGTATTTGAATTAAACAAAAAAACCACACCGAGTTTTCTGTAGCGATCAAGAAACGGAAAATTGAGATAGAAACTATGGAGCGGTGCGCCCGATCCCGCCATTTCGCGGCGGTCGAGATTGCGCGTAGCGCGTCCCGAAAGTTTTGCGGCTTCTTCTTCGATCAGATCGCCGAACAGAAGCAGAATTGGCGGTCGAAGCGGCGACGACGAAAAAAGTTCGAGAAAGATCGCAGCGCGTTCGATGCGGTTAAAGCCGTCCGAAGCCTGCACGAGCCGCGCCAGACGTTCGTCATCACCGTTCCGGAAAGCTGCGGCAAGCGCATCCGCCTGAACCCAACCGGAACTTTTCGTCGAAGTATTGACGCGATAAAAAGTTACGCCGTCGGCTTGTCTAGATTCGGCGACAGTAATTTCCCTGCCGC
>CAYUGW010000290.1:0-5778 GCA_964444245.1 uncultured Blastocatellaceae bacterium
TTTTTAAATATCGGAAAAGATATTGTCGTTTTAACGACCGCCGTCTGCTGGTATGCGGGAATCGTCGCGCTCAATTCCGATTATGCTTTTACCGTTACGAATGTGATAATTCACGGCGTACCGTATTTTGCTTTGATTTATTTTTATGCGCGGGCGCGACGCGAAAAAACCGGAAAAATTTATCGTACGCTGTCGCATAACTGGTTTATCTTTTTAATGACGCTCTGGTTTTTTGCTTACGCCGAAGAACTCGTTTGGCATCGCGGCGTGTGGCACGAAAGGAATTGGATTTTCGGCGGAAACTGGAATCTGGAAGATTGGAAAATGTATCTCGTGCCATTGCTCGCCGTTCCGCAACTGACGCATTATATTTTGGATGGTTTTATCTGGCGGCGCAAAGCGCGTGCGAAAGCCCGTCTGGTTTAAAACAGAAGAGGAGAGATCAATATGAAAAAAATTATAACATTTGTAACGGTTTTCGTTTTTTCAATGGTTTTTATTAGTTGTTCGGCGGATTCCGGCAGCAAACCGGATTCCGCGACAAATTCAAATACGGCTTCGACGAAACCGGTTGGCGCACAACCTTCGCCGACGATAGATGAGAAAAAGCCTGCCGGGAAATCCGATGCCGATAGAATGGACGGAAAATCTGATGCCGATAGATCGAATTCTAACCGGTAAAAATTCTTTTTGAAAAACGCCGCAAAAAGAGTAAAATAAGTTTTAAGGGTGAGATGATTGGAAAAACGCTGAAAATTTTACTTATTTTTTCGCTCCTTCTTACATTTGCGTGTAAGAAGGACGGTGATTCGTCCATTCTCAGCTTAAGGAATGATACGAATGAAGCTGTAAAACTGATTGATTTGGCAAATAAAGATCTGCAGGAAATCAAAAGATTATACAAAGCCAACGAAAATCGCGTAGAAGATTTAAAGATAGCGATGAAGGATAAAAAAATCGAGGAGGTCAAAAAAATTGCCGATGATGCGGTTTATGCAATTAATGACGGAATGCGTTTGGGAATAGATGCGGTTAAAAAAATAGATGAAGCGAAAAACCTGGACATCAACGATGATTTCAGAGAATATCTCGATTTGAAGGAAAACAGCCTGCGAAAATTGATGGAAGCCTTTGAATTGCGCCGCGAAATCGCCATCGCTCTGCGAAACGGTTATGATCCCGAAAACACGACACAGCGCGATCTTGTTTTAGCAACGTTCCGGGAAAAGGACGAGCAGTTCAAAAAACTTCAAGAAGAAGCCCAGAAAGAGAGCCGCAAAGCCAATCTGCTTGCCAAAGAAGCCGCGCAAAGTGAAGACTACTGAAAGTTTAAAGAGTTTAAAAGTGAAAATGTGCAAAAGTTTTAATTCTCGACGAATTACTTTTGCACATTTTCTTTTTCGTTTATTCTGGAAATTATTCCAAAATGCCCGGAGCGTAGATATTTTCCGGAATTAAAGGCGCGATGCGCGGCGATGGCGGCGCGGTAATCCGCCGTTTCATCTCCGGATTTTGTTCGAATAATTTTTCCAAATCGCCGTCGAACCTGATTACCCCGCTTTTTGAAACTTCGGGCGTAACCGAAATTGTCTGACGGTTTCGGTCGCGGACAATCGTTAAGGAAATATCGCCTTCCTTCTTTTCATTGATTGCGCGAATCAAGTCTAAATTGTTTTTTACTTCTTTACCTTCGACCTCGATAATAATATCTCCGGCTCGCAAACCCGCTTTGGCGGCGGGCGAATTTTCGCGCACACTGTTAATCAAAAGACCTTTGCCTTCCTCCACACCGAAATAATCACCGAGCTGTTTGGTTAAACTTGCCACACCGATGCCGATTTGACGGTTTGCGCCCGCCGCTGTCCAGAGAAAACCTCTCGGATCGCCTTCCTTCAGTGCGGGAAAATCGCCTTTCGGCATGGCGGGGATTGGCGGAAGATTTTCAACTTTGAAATTGCCGTCAAAAAATTGCGGCGTTTCGCGTTTTCCGAGCGTCACGTCAAAATCACGTTCCGCGCCCCCGCGCAAAACAGTGATCTTTGCTCTGTGATCGGGCGCAACTTCGTTGATTAAACGGGTTAATTTGCGAACGCTGGTAACTTCTTCGCCGTTAAATTTGACAATTACATCGCCATTCATCAAGCCGGCGGCTTCCGCAGGCGAATTTTCCGACACTTTTTCGATCGCCACTCCGCGAACTTCGCGCAAGCCGAATTGCGCCATATTTTCCTTTGAAACATCTCTGGTCTGAACGCCCAAATAGCTGCCGCCGCCGGGAAATCCGGTTATCAAAGCGCGATATGCTTCAGCGGACTTTTTAGTTTCGGTCGGTGCTTGTTGGGCAAAAGCCAAGGCACAAGTTGAAAGCGAAAGCAAAATAAATACAAATAATTTGCGTAACATAAAAACCTCCAAATTTTATTGATTTTAGTTGATTAACTTTTCAGAAAATACTCGTAAAAAGTTGATACGTTTGATATATTTTTTTGGTTGCGTCAAACTTGAAAAAAGTTTGCTTGAAGCGGTAAATATTGACAATACTCCATAATTTTAGTGTACTTATAACTTCTTAGAACCTTTGAATCTAAATTCTTTTTGTAAAACAATCAGGTTTTTCAAAGGTTTTTTACTTTTGTTTGAAATTAAAAAATGAAAAGAGGGATTAATATGAAAAAAGCTACATTACTTACATTCGTTGCCATTTTTACAATGGCTTTAATCGGTTGTGAAACAACCCCGGAAACCAACTCGAATACAGCGACTGTTGTCAATAACAATGCAAACGCAAACGCAAACGCAAACACCAATACCAATGTAAATGCCAATACAAACGCGAACAAGGACTTAACCCGCGAAGACTTTGACAAAGATAAGGCAAAATACGAAAAGGAATCTAAAGATTTGGGCAGCAAAATCGGACAGGGCGCAAATGATATGTGGCTCTGGACAAAAGTTCGCTATTCTTTAATGGCAACTGACGACCTGAGAGAATCAACTATTAATGTTGACGTTGAAAACGATGTCGTAACGCTTCGGGGAACGGTCGGCACAAAAGAGCAAAAAGATATGGCAGCTAAAGTTGCCCAAGATGTCGAAGGCGTAAAAGAGGTTAAAGATACGCTCAAAGTTGACACGAAAGATTCGATAACGAATACGAGCGACGGAAAATCGGATGCCGATAAATTAAGCAGTAACTCTAAATAATTATTCAATTTAACAATAATTATTCAATTTAACAGAGAAAAAACGCCGTTTTTAAAAAGCGGCGTTTTTTTTTACAATCACAGTTTTGCCTTAAGAAATTTGCCCTATTTTAATTTTCATCTCCGATATTCAAACGTCCGGTTAAACTGGCGATAACAGTTATCAATTCGTCGGGTTCGACGGGTTTCGGAACGTGATTTTGGAAACCAGCCGCCAATGCCCGCATACGGTCTTGAGCGCGTGTAAATGCGGTCAGCGCGACCGCCGGGATGTTTTTATGCTGCTGGTTTTCAAGATTGCGAATCCGGCGAATCAATGAATAACCGTCTTCATCCGGCATTCCGATATCGGACACCAGAAAATCGGGGTTTTTGTCCTGAATTTCCGACATCGCTTCTTCGGTGGAAGCAGCGGAAATTACGGTCGCGCCGTAAAATGTCAATGCCTGAATGAGCAATTGCCGCGTGTCTTCTTCGTCGTCAACGACTAAAATAAGAAGCCCGTCCAGATTAAGAAGCGGATCTTTATCGGTAAAGAGGGTTTCCCCCGAATTTGTTGTTGAATCGTCTTCTTCGGAGGCGATCAGCAAAGGCAATCTGACCGTAAATGTCGAACCTTTGCCCTCGCCTTCGCTCTCGACGTGAACCGTTCCGCCATGCATTTCGGTAATGTGGCGGACGATTGCCAGCCCGAGTCCGAGTCCGCCGAATTTTCTGATGCTCGATGCATCGGCTTGCCGAAAGCGGTCGAAAACGTGCGGCAGAAATTCTTCCTTGATCCCGACTCCGGTATCTTTTACACGCAGATTGACGAATTCGTTTTCGCGTTCGATTTCCAGAGTA
Source organism: uncultured Blastocatellaceae bacterium (assembly GCA_964444245.1). GTDB lineage: Bacteria > Acidobacteriota > Blastocatellia > Pyrinomonadales > Pyrinomonadaceae > JAHCHG01. Next base: position 4,047 of record CAYUGW010000290.1, read on the forward strand.
ACTCTGCCGTCGCTCGGCGTAAATTTAATGGCATTGGAAAGCAGATTCCAGATGACTTGCTGCAGGCGATTCGGATCGCCGGAAATGTGGCTGATGATCGAATCCTGTTTTATTTCAAGTTTGATGCCTTTGGCTTCCGCTGCCGGACGAACGGTTTCGAGTGCGGATTCGACGATATTGATCGGTTTCACCGTCATTACTTCGAGGCGCAATTTGCCGGAAATAATCCGCGAAACGTCCAGCAGGTCTTCGATCAGACGATTTTGCGATTCGGCATTGCGGACGATTGTTTTTAAGGCTTTTTCAGTTGTCGCTTCATCCAGAGTTCCTCTTTCGAGCAGTCTTCCCCAACCCAAAATCGAATTGAGCGGCGCGCGCAGTTCGTGCGAAACGGTTGCCAGAAATTCATCGCGCAGGCGATTGGCAATTTCCGCATCTTTGCGGGCGGCTTTTTCGTTCCTGAGCAAATCTTCGCGTTCGCGTTCCGCCTCGCGGCGTTCGGAAATATCGCGGGAAGTCGAAATTATTCGAATCGGCTTGCCGTCGGCATCAAAAACCGGCGCAACCGAAACGTCCCACCATTTCAAAGTTCCTTTTGCCGTTCGGCAAAAACCCTGAAAGTTTGCGGTTTGTCCTCTTTTCGCCGCTTCTACCGATTGATAAGCCATCTCATTTTCGTCGCCTTCCCAGAAATCAACCCATTGTTTGCCGACATACGGCGTAAAATCGTCAATCTCCATCACGCATAAACCGTTGACATTCATCGAATGAAGCGTTCCGTCAAGTTCCAGAATCTTAACGCAGTCGGGGCTGTTTTCAAAAATACTACGGTTAAATTGTTCGCTGTTTTTCAGTTCGAGTTCGGCTTTTTTGCGGTCGGTGATGTCGCGCGAGTTTGAAATTAAAAGCGTCGGTTTTCCGCGTTCATTGAAAACCGGCGCGACCATTACTTCCCACCATTTCGGAGTTCCTTTGACTGTCCGGCGAAAGCCTTCGAAATGCGTGATTTTTCCCTTTAAAGCCTGCTGAACGGCTTGGTTTGCAGTTTCCTTTTCGTCGCCTTCCCAAAAATCAATCCAGTTTTTTTCAGTCAGGGGAGCAAAATCATCAATTTCCATCAAACGCATTCCGCTCGTATTTATCGAGTGCATTCTGCCGTCGGTTTCCAGAACCATTACGCTGTCGGGACTGCTTTCAAAAATACTGCGGTTAAATTGCTCGCTGTTTCTGAGTTTGATTTCCGCTTTTTTGCGGTCGGTGATATTGATATGCGAAATTACCGCGCCGCCGCCGTCGCCCTGCATCGCCGTAATCTGCAGCATAAACCAGCGGTCTTCGTTCGGTGAATGGCACGGATATTCAACCGAAAACACTCTTTTTTCGCCTTTGAGAATTGCCTCCAGATTATCACAAATTATGCCCGCTTCGCTGACGGATTTTTGCGCCCGCCGGCAAACATCGAGATAATTTTGCCCGACTCCCGTATTGACCAGATCTTCCTCTAAACAATTGGTTTCGGCAAAGATTTCCCACGCTTCATTAACGGCAATTATTTCGCCTTTTTCATCAACGACGGCAATATGCGCCGAAAGCGAATCTAAAATGGCGTTGGCAAAATTTTCGCTTTTTCGCAGAGCGTCTTCGGCTTCCTTGCGCGGCGTGAGATCGAGTCCCGAAGGAATCAGATGCGTAATCTGTCCGTCTTCGTCATAGAGCGGGGCGAGCATAAAAT
>CAYUGW010000291.1:0-5760 GCA_964444245.1 uncultured Blastocatellaceae bacterium
TTAGGCATTGATTTATAAGAAGTTAAACAAATTTTAAGCGAAACATGGGTTATCACTTATCACCTTTCACTTATACCGAAAGTATTTTCCTCAGCATAAATTCTGAAACACCACCAAAAAAACTAACCCGTCAGTTAAGCAATCCGCTCTCAAGACCGCGTTTCACCTTTCATTTATAAGGGAAACGCGGTCTTGAGAGCGGATTGCTTAACTGAATATTTTATTTTTGAGAGAATTTCTACTTATTTTCTATTGAAATAAAAAATTATTTTCAAATTGCGTGAAATCATTCAGCGCGTTTTGATAATTAACTTCTTCAGTCCACATTTCGAGAATGTACATATTTTGATCATCCATTGTAAAAATTATATGCCCTTTGCTTTTCTTGCCGGTTTTACTCGAATCTCTTTCAAAAACAATTCTTTTGACAAGTTTTTGGTCAAGATAAATCGAGCTGGAAAAAATAGTTTTATAGGAAGGAGTTTCCTTTTTCAAATTCGGTTCGGCAACAGTGAATGCTTTATCCAAAGCTTGAGAAAGATTAATTCGGCTCATATCGAGTTTCTGCGGAAACGGAACAACAGTCAATTTAGCACCTATTTTTTCCGTTGAATCCATTGCAATCATCCGGGTATGCGGTTCTTTAATATGGGGGTTTGGAACGGAAAACTGTTTCCAATTTGCCGGAAGCGTGATTTTTACGCCATTTTCGGAATCTACAAATTCATTTGATTGCATTTGATATTTTTTCAGACCGTTCAAGAATTGAGAATCTTCAGCGGATTCTGCCATTAGATTCGAGGAAAAATACATTGAAGAAACACTGAATATAATGAACAAAACGAAACTTAACCAGCCCAACATAATGCGGGAAGGCGAAGGTTCTTCTTTTCCGTGCAAAATCACCAGAAGTCCGAAACCGTAAAAAAATATCGAGCCGAACAGAACAAATCCGTTGATATATAATCCGGCTGAAAAAATTGGAACAGTAATAGCCAAAAAAATAATTGAGCCGATATATGTCCGAATAAGTGTAAATATTCTGACTTTATTTTCAAGATCTTTGGCGTTCCACAGTTTTGTTGCCAAATATAAATCAATCAGGATTTTGAGAATATTTTTTCCGATTTCCTGACCGAATTGATACGCCGTATCTGTTTCCGCTGAAGGTTCGGAAGTGTAAAAAGCGATAATTGCCGAGGAAACTATCCAAATAAAAAAATTCGTCAACAGAAAAATCGAAGCCAACCGATAGCCTTTTCTCGGTGTTTCTTCAATTATTTGGTAATTTGTCTGAGCTGCCGGCGAGTTTGAAGTGTCGTATTGATTTTGGCTTGAATAATTTCGGTAGCCTGAGTTAGATTGATTCGGCGGCTGAAAATCCTCCGGAAAAGCCTGAGCATATTCACTACTTTGAGAAAATTGCCCGGAAACATTCGGCGGAGGATATGAATTTTCACTATTTCTTTGATAAAATTCGGCTTTGAATTCATCGAGATTCAACACTCTTTTGAGCATTTGCCATTTACCGATTTCAGAAGAAAAGATTAAAGAACTTTCATTTATTTCTCTTTTGAAATACCATTCTTTTATCGTATCGAGATTTACATTATTTCTTTCTTTTCCATCGAGTCCAACGACGGAGTAGAGTTTTTCGGCAACAGATTCATTATTCATATGTTTTTGAGTGAAAAGCAGGTCTGGATTTCTGATTTTTTTTGAAAATTATGTTTGATTTAAATAGAATAGTCCGGTGAAAATCTAAGACTGAAATCAATCATAAAATAATTAACTGAAAAAAGTCAACAAGTTTAAACTATGTTAAATAATACAAATATTACAGGTTTAGTTCGAGGTTTAGGGCTTATTGCAGCGATTTCGATAATTGTCGGAAATGTCGTCGGAACGGGTGTTTTCTTGAAGGCGCGGGTGATGACCTGCAATCTCGGCTCGCCCGAATGGGTAATAATCGCGTGGGTCGCGGCAGGGATTTTGTCGCTTGCCGGCGCGTTGACCTACGCCGAGCTTTCCGCAATGAAACCGCACGCGGGCGGCGAATATATTTTCTTGCGCGACGCTTACGGACGCGTCTGGAGCTTTCTCTACGGCTGGATGCAGATGTTTATCGCCAAAACCGGTTCGCAGGCGGCGGTCGCCGTTGCTTTTGCGATATTTTTGAACGATTTAGTCGGACAAAAATTAGCACAAACTTTTTTCAGAATAAATGTTCTAACTCAGCCTTTTGAAATAAATACAATTAAAATACCGGTATTGGCAGGCGACGAGAAAATGCCGGAATTCTTTGCCGAACTTTTAAGCAGAACAGCGTTTTCATATGAACTGACTTCGCTGCAAATCGTTGCGGTGATGATGATCGTTATTATCACGACGATAAATTGCGCGGCGGTTTCAATCGGCGGACAAATTGCGACGTTTTTTACGGTGATCAAGATCGCGCTCGTTTTATTTGTCGGTTTAGGTGCTTTTTTTCTGGCGGACGGAAGTTTTTCGCATCTCGGAATGATGAACGACGGCGGCGCGTGCGAAGGCGTTGCCAATATCGAAAGATACGGCTCTGTCGAATTTAATTTTCTCGCCGGATTCAGCGCGGCGATGCTCGGTGCGCTGTGGGGTTATGACGGCTGGAATAATCTGACGCTGGTCGCCGGAGAAGTGAAAAATCCGCAAAGGAATATTCCGCTCGCTCTGATCGGCGGCACGATTTTTATTATTCTGCTCTATGTTTTCATTCATTTCGCTTATTTTTACGTTTTAACACCGACGGAAATTGCCAGCGTTTCGACAAATTCTTCGGTTGCCAGAGAAGTCGCCTTCAGATTTTTCGGTGCGGGCGTTTTGGCTCTGATGGCGGCGGGTTTGATGGCTTCTTCGGTCGGAACGCTGCACACTTCGATTTTAACCGGCGCAAGAGTGCCGTATGCGATGGCAAAAGATGGCATAATGTTTGAAGCTCTCGGCAAACTTTCGGCAACCAGAGTTCCGGTCGGCGCATTGCTTATTCAGGGCGTTTGGGCGTGTCTGCTGGCTCTTTCCGGCTCGTTCGACACTCTGACGAATTATGTCGTTTTCGGTTCGTGGATTTTCTACACGGTAGTAACGTTTTCGATCTTCGTTTTCCGGCGCAAATATCCCGATGCTGAAAGACCTTATAAAGCCTTCGGCTATCCGGTCGTTCCGATCTTGTTTATTATCGCGGCAAGCGGTTTGCTGATAAACACTTTATATTACAGCCCGTTTCAATCATTTATCGGAATCTTCTTGATTCTTTTAGGTTTGCCCGTCTATTATTATTTGACAAATCGAAAGGTTGAACCGAAAAACGAAGAGTAATTTTAAATGTGGAATCTGGAATCTGAAATCTGAAATAAAATATGGCAAATGACCGAAGAAGCGGAGACGACCGCCGGGATCTTAAACGATACAGCGTAAAAATCGAGATTGAATGGGAAGGTTGGGTCGGCAGAAAAACCGGAACGATCAGCGACATCAGCGAAACGGGCTGTTTTATAATGTGTTCGGGCGAAGTCGAAGACGGCGAAAATGTGAAAATATTTTTCCCGCTGAGCGGCGGAATGAAGGTTCAATTCTGGGGCGAGGTCGTCAATCATTTCCTCGAAATCGGTTTCGCCGCCCGTTTTATCGAACTGAGCGAAGCGCAAAAAGATTTTCTGGAAAAATTCGTCGATACCTTGAAAAGTGAGTAGCATTTCTTGAAAAGTCAGTAGCGTTTGCGTGAGCAAATGCGTTCTTGTTAGACACAATTAAACGCATTTGCTCACGCAAACGCTACTGACAAGCAAATGTTCCCAATTATAAATCCCTCAAACTATCCAATGCTTCCAGAGCAATTTCGCGGTCATCGAAATGATATTTTTCGTTGCCGATGATCTGATAATTCTCATGACCTTTTCCGGCAATAATTACGACATCATTCGGTTTCGCTTTTTCGATTGCCTGATGAATCGCGTCGCGGCGGTCGGATGTAATTAAATACGGGCAATCGGTGGTTTTCAAACCTTCTTCGATCTGCGAAATAATTTTCAGAGGGTCTTCAGTGCGCGGATTGTCGGACGTGACGATCACCAGATCGCTGTGGTTTCCGGCGATTTCGCCCATCGGAATGCGTTTGGTTTTGTCGCGGTCGCCGCCGCAGCCGAAAACCGTGATGATTCTGCCGCTTGTTAATTCGCGGGCGGTTTTCAGAGTGTTTAAAAGCGCGTCGTCCGAATGCGCGTAATCTACGACGACCGCGAAATCGCCGTCGTGCGGGACGCGCTCAAATCTGCCGGGCGCACCGATGCAGGTTTGCAAACCTGCCACAATTTTATCCAGATCATAGCCAATTTCGAGCGCGGCGGCGGTTGCCGAAAGCATATTGTAAACGTGCGGTTTGCCGACGAGCGGCGACGTGACTTTTTTGTTTCCGTGCGGCGTTTTCAGATCGAATGCAGTTCCTTTCATTAATGATACTTCGATGTTTTCCGCCGTCAGATCGGCTTCGCCCGTTTGCGAAAAGGTTATGACCTTTTGCCCGTTTTGCTTTAATTGATTGGCGAGTTTTACGCCCCACGCGTCATCTATATTTATCACGCTCGACGCGGGTTTCGTGCCGAGTCTTCCGTCAAAGAGGGCTTTTTTCGCATCGAAATAATTTTCCATCGTCCGGTGATAATCCAGATGATCGCGCGTTAAATTCGTAAAAACGCCGACCTGAAAATGCAGAGAGTCGCAGCGGTTCAGATGAATCGCCTGTGAGGAAGTTTCCATTACCGCCGTTTTGCAGCCCGCTTCGACGGCTTCGCGCAAAAATCTCTGAGTATCAGACGCTTCCGGCGTTGTTCTGACGGCGGGTTCGCTCTTTTCGCCGATGCGGTATTCGACCGTTGTCAGCATCGCGCTCTTTTCATCATTGGCGGTCGCAAGCGCGAAGATCAAATAAGTCGTCGTAGTCTTGCCGTTTGTTCCGGTAATCCCGACGAGTTTTAATTTTTCCGACGGATTTCCGTTAATGATCGCGGCGGCGTTGGCGAGAGCTTTGCGGGCATTTTCAACCTGAAGCCACGCGCCCCGGAAGTTTTCGGGAACTTCTAATTCTGAAATTACACCGACCGCGCCGCGCCGCATTACATCATTAACAAAACGATGTCCGTCCATCGTTAAACCCTGAATCGCCGCAAAAAGCGAGCCTTTTCCGGCTTGCCTCGAATCGTGCGTTACGTCCGTTACAAGTGTTTCCGTTTCGCCGAAAAGTTTTGCGTGGAGGTTTTCCGAAATTTCCTTAATTGTTGCGCCTTTAAAACTCAAAATAATTATTCCCTCGAATTTAAGATTGATAAATGACGTTTGAGATTATACGATATTAAATATATTTGCACGAATTTTCTTATGCAAGACACGGAGAAATTATGAAATGGCTTAAGTTTTTGCTGATACTCGTCGCGCTCGGTGTCGGTGCGTATTTATTGTTCTGGCTGATCGGCGTGATTTACGGTCTTTTATTTTATATTGTCGGCATCGGTCTGCTCGCCCTCGGCGGAGCGGTCGGTTATAAATTATTTTTGAGCGGCGATACCGAAGAAGACGAAAGACCGCAGCTCGAAGAAAAGAAACCGATCGGGATTTCGGAATTCGACGAAACTGACCGCGCCCTCGATGAATTAAGGCGCAAATATCTGCCCGAAGAGAAAAAATGAAATTATTCGCGATTTGCGATTTGTAATTTGCGATTGATTTGCTAGA
>CAYUGW010000292.1:0-5752 GCA_964444245.1 uncultured Blastocatellaceae bacterium
AAAGATCGTGTCGGGGCGAATTGTCCGCACGACGAGCGCGGGAAAAACGCCGTTGCCGCGTCTTGAAATAACTTTCACTCGTTCGCCGTCGTTGATTTTCATTCTCTGCGCCGTTTCCGGGTGAATTTCGACATACGGCTCCGGGCATTGCTGAACGAGAAAACCGATGCGCCGCGTTTGATTGCCGGAAAGATACTGATAAACGACGCGTCCGGTCGTCAGAATGAGCGGGAATTCTTCGTCGGGTTTTTCGTCCGCGCCTTTATATTCAATCGGATGAAATTTCGCCTTGCCGTCATCGTGCGCGAATTTTTCTTCAAAAAGGCGAGGCGTTCCCGGATGTTCGAGCGTCGGGCAGCCCCAGAAGACACCGTTTTGTTTTTCGATTTTTTCGTACGTGATGCCGTAATAATCGGCTTTTCCGCCACGTGATGCGACGCGCAATTCATCGAAAATCTCGCGCGGACTGTTAAACGTGAAAAATTTGCCGCGTCCCATGCGGCGGGCGATTTCCTGCACAATCCACCAATCTTCACGCGCTTCGCCGGGCGGATCAATCGCTTTGTTGGTTTTGATGACGCGCCCTTCGCCGTTCGTCGTCGTGCCTTCGTCTTCCGCCCAGGTCGTGCCGGGCAGAACGACATCGGCATACCGCGCCGATTCGGACATAAAAAAGTCTATGCAGACATTAAATTCCAAGCCTTCGAGCGACTCGCGCACCTTGTTCGTGTCGGGCAAGGACACCATCATATTGCTGCAAATCGAAAGCAAACCTTTGATTTCGCCTTCGCGCATTTTCTGGAAAACCTCGACCGCCGAAACTCCGGCTTGCGGCATTTCGGCTTCGTCAATACCCCAAACGCCCGAAATATACTGGCGATGTTCGGCATTGAGAATCGAACGGTAGCCGGGCAATTGGTCTGCTTTCTGCCCGTGTTCGCGTCCGCCCTGACCGTTTCCCTGTCCGGTAATCGTGCCGTAGCCGCGACCTTTCGCGCCGATTTTTCCCGTTGCCAAAACAATATTGATATAACTCAAGACATTATCCGTGCCGTTTGAATGATGCTCGATTCCGCGGGCGTGCAGAATCATTCCCGTGCGCGCCCGACCGTAGAGCCGCGCCGCCTGAATGATTTTTTCAGCCGGAACGCCGGAGATTTCCGAAGCGATTTCGGGCGTGTATTTGAGAGCTGTTTCTCTGGTCGCTTCCCAATCGTTGGTGCGGTTTTTGATAAAATCTTCGTCAATCAGATTTTCGTTTATCAGGACATTTAAGATTCCGCTCGCGACCGCCGCGTCCGTTCCGGGTTTGAGCTGCAAATGCAGATCGCCCTGCCGCGCCGTCGGGGTTTCGCGCGGATCTATGACGATCCAAACGCCGCCGTTGTCGCGCTGATTCCACAGAAAACCGTTGAGAATCGGGAAGGTTTCGGCGCAATTTGCGCCCGCAATTATCAAAACTTCGGCGTGCGGAATGTCCGACCAGGGATTTGCGGCGCGGTCAACGCCGAACGCTTTATTATTTCCGGCGGCGGCAGAAGCCATACAGAGTCTGCCGTTATAATCAATGTAGCGCGTTCCCAAACCGACGCGGGCGAATTTCCCGACAAGATAGGTTTTTTCGGTCGTCAGGGAAGAACCCGAATAAACCGCAATCGCATCTTTGCCGTTTTTCGCCTGAATTTCCTTGAATTTTGCGACCACCAGATCGAGTGCTTCATCCCATGAAGCGCGTTCAAAATTGCCGTTTCGTTTAATTAACGGATGAAGCAGGCGGTCGGGGTGATGAGTTTGCAGATAAGCCGTAACGCCCTTCGGACACAGGCGACCTTCATTGACCGGAAAATCATAGCGCGGCTCGAAACCGACGACTCTGTTTTTCTCGACCAGCAGATTCAGTCCGCACTGCATTCCGCAATACGGGCAATGCGTCGGCACAACCTTGTCAATCACGCGGTCAGCCTGCCAGCCGCCGTCCGGCGCGTCGTGCAGATGCGGTCCGAATTCTTCAATGATTTTGTCTAAATTTTCTACTTTGCTCATTATTAAAAATCATTTTTCATCCACGAAGAAACACGCGCGTTTTCACAAAGTTAAATCTTTTTTTCTTCGTGGATTCTTGGTGTTTCTTCGTGGTTTTCTTCCGTCCGCCCACCGGCGAAAACCTTCTCTTTTTTATCCGACAAACCGGCATACGCCAGACCGCGCATAATTCTTTTGCAGCGCGGGCAGTAATCCTGCAATGTGTGACCGTTTTCCATTCGATAATCAAAGCCGAGTTGGTCAACGACCTTTTTCAAATCGTCAATCCAGATTTTGCCCATAAACATCGTGCCGCAACGCGGGCAGACCGCTTGTTCCATCTCCTTTGAACGCTTTTGATAAAGTTCGACACCGATCGAAGCCGGACGCTGTACGATGTGAAAGAGTTTCCCGAACGGCAGATAAAACAAGGTCATAATCACGATTGCCTGATGCGAAAGTGCGATAAACGAATACATATAGCCTTGAAACCAGAGGCTCGAAACCGTCAGCATCAGACCGGAAACTGAAATCGCAATTAAAAGAAGATGCGGCGTAAAATCGAGCAGAAACGATTGATAAGCAATCGCGCCGCGATCCTTTAATCTCCGGTTTATGGCAATCGCGCATCCGGCAATGACCATAATCGCCGTAAAATCGAGCGCGTGAAACGTAACCCAGGCGATCAGGCTTCTGCCTTCCATAAGTTGCAGCGGAAAGCCGAATAGATAAGCGCGATAACCCATTTCGCCCTCGAGCTTGAAATGTACCCAGCCGAACGAGAGCGGAAACGTAATCGCGGCGGCAATCAGACAGCCCCACATAATCAAAGCGTGCGTCAGCCAGCGCGTAAAACCGCGTTTGAAAATAAAGTGCTGGGCGACCAGGTTTTTGCCGATTGTTTCGGCGGCGGTTGTCGTATTTTTCGCCAGTTTGTCGCGCTGGCGGAAAAGCTGCCAGCCGCGTTTCCAATAAGCGCGTGTTGCCGGACGCTGCAGCCAGATGGCATAGCGGAAAACAATCGCCCCGAGCGCGACGATGCTCGCAATCGTGTAGCCGAAAAGCGCGGAATCGAAATGTTCGAGATTGCGCGAACCGATAAAGACCAGCGCGGTCAGACCGGCGGCGGCAAGTATTCCGAAAATCGTCGGACGCGAATAACTGATTTCTGTCGGATTATGTTTTTGCGCTACAATTGCCATAACGAAATTCGGACTTTTTTCGCACCTAAGACATTTTTAAGAAAACCGCTTTGAATTGCTTTTTAAAGCTGACGGAATGCGTAATTTGTCTTAATTTTATTAAATACTTAATTTATAACTGCTTGATGCTGAATTATGACATTAATTTAGTAAAGGTTTATGTGACTTGAGTCACGGCAGACAATCTTTTTTAAGCGATTATAGTTAATGACAAAACAATTTAGAATTTGAAGGAATGACACCCTTGCTGACGCGCGGGTTTCTGCCTTTAGCTGTCAGATCATTTTTTTTAACAAAACCGGTTCTACAAATATCGGGATGGAAAAATATTTAAGAACAAGAAGTTTTATGAAAGAAATTACGGCAATTCTTAAAAAAACGATGTTGTTCAAAAGTCTCGACGGCGAAAATTTGCGCGAAGCGGCGGCACACATGGTCGAACGTCATTTGCCAAAAGGCTCGGTTTTATTTTTTGCCGGCGAGCCGGGAAAAGGGTTATTTGTGATTGCCAAAGGCGTTGTGCGCGGATTTCGCACCGGCGGCGACGGGCGCGAGCAAATAGTTTTTCTCGAACGCGCTCCGGCGACTATTGCCGAAACTCCGGTTTTTGATAACGGCGCATATTTTTCGACCGTTGTCGCCGAAGAAGATTCGGTCGTGTATTTTTTTGAAAAATCGTATATCCGCAAACTTTGTGTCGAAAATTCTTCGTTTGCGCTCGACGGTTTGCGCGTGATGGCGTCAAAGGTGAGAAATTTAGCCGATTTGGTCGAAGAACTGACTCTGCACGATGTCAGCAGACGGCTGGCGCATTTTATTTTATTGGAAGCTGACCGGCGCGGCGAAACAAAAAACGCGGAAATTTATTTAAAATTAAATCTGACGCGGGCGCAAATTGCCGGCTGTATCGGAACTGTCCGCGAGGTAGTTTCGCGCAATTTAACGATTCTGAAGTCTGAAGGGTTGATTCGTTTTGAAAAACGCTGTCTGATTATCAGCAACAAGGAAAAACTGATCGAATTTTGCGAAAAGGGCGGATAGAATAAGGTAAAAGGTAAAAGGTAAAAGGCAAAAAACTCTTATGTGTTAAGTAACGTGAGGCGCGACATAAGCCGTCGAAGACGACGATCATATTTGTAGCCCATAACGCTGAGTTTTCGGGAACAAGTTAGAGATAAAGTGCAAGCAGCTCTGAAACTGCGACATATATTTTATGCCGCCATTTTCAATGGCTTTGACAAAAATTCAATCATTTCCCCACATCTTGCGAAGTGGGCTACAAATATAACGTCGGTTTCACCGACTAAATCTGAATTTCTTACGTCGCGCCTCACGTTAAGCAGGCTGCTCTCAAGACCGCTGATCTCTTGTTAAAACAAACTTAAATTTTTGTAGCTTGATAAATCTTCTTCTCCGGTGATTTAAGTCACTGCTCGGGCATCATCCTAAAGGTTATCCTCAAATTTATAAACTTTAGGAGGTTTATTATTTATAATGCAAAAATTTGATACAAAAACAATCCGCGAGATCGCCGTTGAATTTCCGCCGACCGTTCGCGTTTTCGAAGAATTTAAGATTGATTATTGCTGCGGCGGACGCAAACCTTTAGCCGAAGTCTGCGAAAGTGCCGGACTCGATGAAAAACTCGTCCGGCAAAAAATTGAAAATGCAGTCAAAGGCATTAATGAAAATGAAACGATTAAATTTCCCGAACATAAAAAAGCGGCGGCGTTAATTGATTATATCGTCGAAACGCATCACGTTTTCACCCGCAACGAGATTGTTCGCCTCAATCCACTGCTCGATAAAGTCTGCCGCAAACACGGCGAGCAGCACCCGGAACTTTCCGGTATTCAGAAGGCATTCCGCGCTCTTTCCGAAGAATTGATCGATCATATGCGAAAGGAAGAATTGGTGCTGTTTCCGTTTATCAAAGTCTTGTCGGCGGTTGTTTCGACCTCGATTCCGGTTGCCGAACCCCATTTTAAGACCGTACGGAATCCGGTGCAGATGATGATGAACGAACACGACGCTGCCGGAGATCTGCTGTGCGAAATGCGCGAACTTTCAAATAATTTCACCTTGCCGGAAAATGCTTGCCCGAGTTTCGGCGCACTTTATTTCGGTCTGGAAGAACTCGAAAAAGATCTGCACCGCCATATTCATCTGGAAAATAATGTTTTGTTTCCGCAGGCAATCGAACTGGAGCAGAAGGTTTTCGGCGAAACAGCCGAAAAAAGTCTCGAAGAATACGTCTGTCAGCCCGATTGTAATTAATGTGAAAAATTCCAAACACCGGACAAAAGCGGCGTAAATTGTTGGAATCGCTGCTTTTGTCCGGTGTTTGCGATTATTTGGCTGAAAACAATTTTGTAAAGCATCAAAGTCCGTCCGGCAAGATGCTTTTTCCACATTTTCCCGTGCAGACTTTGTCTGTAACTTTTTACCGAGGCGTTACGAATATTTTTTTATTTGCCGATTTTCTTCTTGCTTTTGCCGAATCCGAATCTGAGTCCGGTCGAAAGCCG
>CAYUGW010000293.1:0-5728 GCA_964444245.1 uncultured Blastocatellaceae bacterium
AGCGGAAAAAAGCAGTATAAATCCGGCGGGAATGACGAGATAAAAATTATCCGTAAACAAAATTAAAAGCCATAAACCGAGCGAGATCAATGAGAGCAGCGCACCGAAATACATTCGCCCGCCGTATGATTTTTTTCTGAACCAATCGGCAATCGCGCCGCCGAAAAGCGTCGCCGGAACGCCCGCCGCAAGCGTCAGAATGCCGAGCCAGTAACCGATCGTCGGAATCGGAATTTCGTAAAGCCGGTTCAGATACGTCGCGCCCCAGATCGAAATATTATTCGTCGCCAGACCGAGAAACGCATAACCTAAACACAGCATTATAAAGGCTTTATTGGAAATGAGCTTTTTCCAATCCGCGCTTGAATAATTTTCTTCGAGCGCGGTTTGAACGGTGCGTTCGGGTTCGCGCAGGAAAAAAACGAAAACGGCGAAAATCACGCCCGGAAATCCGACGATAAAAAACGCCTCGCGCCAGCCGATCTGACTTAAATAACCGCCCAAAATCGCCGCCATTCCCGCACCGACGGCGATTCCCATCGAATAAATGCTGGTTACGGTGGCGCGCTTTGTCGGCGGAAAATAATCGGCAAGCAGAGAAATCGCCGCCGGTCCTAAGGTTGCTTCGCCGACACCGACCATCACGCGGCAAAAGAATATTTCCCAAAAACCGCTCGCAAATCCCGTCAAACCGGAAAACAAACTCCACGTCGCCAGACCGAACGCGATCAATTTTGTCCGCGATTTTTTGTCTGCGAGTCTGCCGAACGGAATTCCCAGAAGCGTATAGAAAATCGCAAACGAAGTTCCGCACAAAAGCGCGAGCTGCAGATCGGAAAACGCCATTTCCGCCTTGATCGATGGAAAAAGTATATAAATAATCTGGCGGTCGAGAAAGTTCATCACATAGACGAACATCAGGAGCGACAGCGCGTAATACGAATAAGCGGGAGTTTTTTCGGTTTGATCTTCCATAAATTATTTAACCGCTAAAAACGCTAAAGACGCGAAATAAAAATCTGAGTTTGTTAAATTTCAAACCGAACTATTCACTATTCGTTTTCAACTATTCACTATTTTTCGGTAAATAACTGATTAAACAGCGAATAGCCGATAGCGAATAGTGAATAGTTTTTTAATTGATTTTCCAAAAGTTTGCGTTTTTAGTGTTTTTAATTCAAAAGCATAATTTTGCCTTCGCCTGTTACAACGATTTCGCCGTTTTGGTTCGTGCAGACGGTTTCGGTCGTAACGATCGGTTTATCTTCGCGGATTTCTTTGACGATTGCCGTTGCCGTAACGGTGTCGTCAATAAAAACCGGCGCGACGAATTTCATTGTCTGCGAAAGATAGACGATTTTTTGCTCTTTGAATTCATTGCCCAGGACGGCGGAAATGAGCGCGCCGGTAATCATTCCGTGCGCGATTCTTTTGCCGAAACGCGTGTTTTTCGCAAATTCTTCGTCCAGATGAATCGGGTTGAAATCGCCCGAAAGCTCGGCAAACGCCCTGATTACTTCGTCCGTAATTTTTTTCGATGTCGAGAATTTATCTCCGATTTTTAATTCCATTGTTATTTGTCCTTTGACCTTTGACCTTTGACCTTTGACCTTTGAAAAAAATTCAAAGATCGAAGATCAAAAATCAAAGATCAAATGTTATTTTGATAAAAATTCCAAAACCGCTTTATTAAATTCCGCCGCTTTTTCAAATTGCGGAACGTGTCCGCAGTTGTCGAAAATGACAAGCTGCGAATTAATGATTCCTTTATTAAAGGTGTCAGCGTCGGCAACCGGAATCAAACCGTCTTGTTTTCCCCAGATAATCAGCGTCGGTTTTTTGATTTCGCCGAGGCGGTCATTCAAGAAATCTTCCTTGCGTTTGATTGATTCGATCAGACTGTTGATCGTGTAGCCGTCATTTGCCGTAACGCGCTGAGTGAAAAATTGGTCAACGAGTGCTTCGTTGTTTTGCAACAGCGGATTGGCAAAAATCAGTTTCAGATTGGCGCGGATCTCGTCGCGCGTCGAATTATTAAGCTGATAAACCTGATTTATATCAAAATTTGCGGGAATAATTCCGGCGGCGGATACCAGCACGATCTTTTCGACGCGATTCGGATATTTGATCGCCATCCAAGCCGCAACCCAACCGCCCATCGAATTTCCGACGAGTGATGCCTTTTCAATTTTCAGTTCCGCCATAAATTTGTCGAGAAAATCAACAAATGTGCCGACGCGGTATTTCAAAAGCGGTTTGTCGGATTTGCCGAAACCGATCTGATCGGGCGCAATCACGCGGTAATTCGCCGCAAGCGCGGCAATATTCATTTGCCAGCTTTCGGCTTGCGCGCCGAGTCCGTGCAATAAAATCACGGTCGGTTTTGCCGCGTCGCCCGCTTCCAGATAACGAATCTTCGCGCCGAAAACCGTCACCGATTTTTCCTGCGGTGTTTGGGCGAAAGCGGCGAATGCGAAAACAAGAATAAACAATTTTGCCAATAAGATTTTTTTCATAATTTCTACCTGACTTTTATCAAATTTTCATCAAACCAAACGTCTTCATAATTTTCCGCAACAAGAAATCTCCAACCTTCGGGCAATGCCAGATATTTAATAATTTCCGGTTTCTTTTCAGCTAAATGATACACGTGTAAAGGTTTAAAAAAGTCTTCATCATCAGAAAATTCTTCACCTGCCCAAAGATACCAACCGCAAGTTCCGTTTTCTTGAATGTGTCGCAAACCATTGAGTGGTAAAATTCCTTCAAAATAATTGTCTGCAATTCCGAGCTTTAAGTTAAAATCCAAGGGCTGAAACGGAACCTTGTATTTTTCACAAATCTCTTTTTGCTGCTTTTCAATTTCAGATATTTTCATACAAACTTTCTATTTTCATTTCAAATCTCTCGCTCACGACATTTCTTTTCAATTTCATCGTCGGTGTGATTTCATCCCGTTCGAGCGAAAAATCGCGGTCTAAAATCTTAAACTTTTTGATCTGTTCGGGCGTAGAAAGTTTTGAATTCGCGCGTTCAACAGTTTGGTTGATCGAATTGAAAATCTGCGCGTTTTTTGTTAATTCGACAAAATTTTCAAACTCGATTTGATTCGTTCGCGCAAAAGTTTCTGCTTCAATTTGATTCAAAGTAATCAGCGCGACACAGTAGCTTTTGCCGTCGCCGTAAAGAAAGCATTGCGAAACGAGATGATTTTCCTTGACAAGATTTTCGACAAGCGCGGGCGCGACATTTTTGCCGGAAGATAAAACGATTATTTCCTTTTTTCTGCCCGTAATCTTCAAAAATCCGTCCGCATCTAATTCGCCGAGATCGCCCGTTTTCAGCCAGCCTTTCGCGTCAAACATCTCGGCGGTTTTTGCCGCGTCTTTGTAATAACCGGAAAACATCATTTCACTTTTTACCAAAATTTCGCCGTCCGCCGCAATGCGAACTTCGCACATCGGCATCGGTTTGCCGACCGTGCCGAATTTCAGATTTCTGGTCGTGTTAAAAGCGACGCAGATATTTTCCGTCAGTCCGTAAGCCTGCAAGATCGGCAAATTTCTATCAGCAAAAAACGCTGCGATTTCATTCGGCAAAGGCGCGCCGCCGCTTGTTAAAAGTCTGACATTTCCGCCGAAAGCGTCTTTAAGATTCTGCTCACTCGCGCCCGCACCGAATTCGGAAACTACTTTGGCGTAAATTTTCTCGAAAAATCGCGGCAAAGATGCAAAAACCGTCGGCTTGACTTCGAGCATATATTCGTAAAGTTTTGAAAGATCATCAACAAAATACGCGCTCGTGCCGTTATACAAACGATTGTAAATGCCCGAAATCCTCTCGGCGACGTGGCAGCCCGGCAAGTATGAAAGCGTTACGTCCGTGTCAAAAATCGGCACGCTTTGCCGCAGAGATTCGACCGAATTCAAAATATATTGATGCGAAAGCATTGCGCCCTTCGGCTGTCCGGTCGTGCCGCTTGTGTAAACCATAATCGCCGTATCTTTCAGCTTTAATGAATTTCCGATTTCTTCGACTTGCGGCAAAAACTCGTCGCGGTTTTGTCTGCCGAATTCGAGGAAATCCTTGTAATTGTAGAGAGGTAATTCTTTGCCTTTTACCAAATAATTCGATAAGGGCTGAGTTATTTTACTTAAAAATGGTTGTTTTTTTTGTGAAGTATTTGAGTTTGAAGAAATACCATTTAATTCAATAAAACTCTTTACTTTGGGCAAATTATCAATAATAACTCCAATTTTGTTAAGCTGTGCAACTGACTCAAAAAAAACAAATTCCGCATCCGAATGATTGATAATATATTCGCATTGTGCAGGCGAACTCGTCGGATAAATCCCGACACCAACACCGCCCGCCGCAATCGTTGCCACATCAACAATCGTCCATTCGGGAACATTTCCCGCTAAGATCGCAACTGACGCACCTTTCGATAAACCTTTTGCCAAAAGCGCGCACGCGAAATCGTGAACTTGTTCTTCAAAATCTTCCCAATTCTGCAATTTCCAACCGTCATTTTCGCGTGAGTAGAAAACCGCTTCGCCGCTGTTTTTAGCAGTTTGCTCTCGAAATAATTGGTAGATGTTTTGGAATTTCATAAAAGTCGGGAGCGCAGGCAACTTGCCTGCACGCGTCTGAGAAGACGCGAAAAAGCGTTTCGAAGTCAATAAACTTTATTCTTATCAAACGCTTTTTCGCGCTTACGCGCTCATGCAGGCAAGTTGCCTGCGCTCCAAATAATTCAAGTTTCGATCATTTTTTTTCGGTGAAATGCGCTGCTGAAACGCCATTCTTCCGGTTTTTTGCAAAGCCCTGCTTTTACCGGATTATTTTCAATATAATCGAATGTTTTGACAAAATGATTTTGATTTCTGATATATCTGTCAAAAGATTCGCGCTGCCAAAAAGTCCCGGTTCGATTTAGAATTTCGTTCGCTTTTTTCGCCGTATAAGATTTTATCGAATGTAGAATTTCGCTCCATTCGAAATTCGGTAATGAACGGGCTAAAAAATGAACGTGGTTCGGCATAATCACCCAGGCAAACAATTTGTATTTCTTTTCTCTGTGAAACAAAAGCGTATCTTCGACTTCAAAAGCAACTTTTTCATCTTTCAAAAAACAACTTCCGTAGCCTTGATCGAGGTAATATTCGATTCTTTTTCTGAACTCCGCATCTTTATCTTCAAAATCTCCGTCTTCAATTTGCTTTCTGAAACTTACCAGAACATTTTGCGGCAGCGAATCAAACAGACGAAAAGTTACGAATTGCAAAGTTTCTCCGCTGTCGAAATGCGGCAAATATCCGCGATGATACCAGCCTTCAGGAGTTTTTTTCATAAGCAAATTTACCTTTTAGGATTGCAAAAAATTGTCTGCACGTTTGCGCGAGCAAATGAAATTCGATTATAAAAAATCTTCTGAATATGGCAAGGGATTTTCGCACTTACGCGCTCAGGCAGGCAAGATGCCTGCGCTCCCGACTTAATATCGAAAAACCATCGCCGCCATATTTATTCCGCCGCCCGAAGCGCAGAAAACTACTATATCGCCGCGTTTTAATTTGCCGTTTTCTATCGCGTCGTGCAAGACCATCGGAATACACGCCGAACCCGTATAACCCCATTTCCGCATAATCGTGTGCGTTTTTTCAAACGGTTGATCTAATGCTTTCATCACTTCCCTGATCGTCGAAAGATTGACCTGCGTCCATAA
>CAYUGW010000294.1:0-5714 GCA_964444245.1 uncultured Blastocatellaceae bacterium
AATACCTTAAAGACAAACGCTACAAAGATTTAGACGCGCGGCGCACTCATCTGGAAAAAGGAAAATACGCGACTAATATTTTGAGAGTTCCTTCTCTAAAGGGAAGTTCAAAGGAAAAGGTCGGGCATCCTTCGCAAAAACCGATTAAGCTCATCGAAATGCTGGTGAAAAGCGCGACAAGAGAAACGGACGCGGTTCTCGACCCGTTTCTCGGTTCGGGAACGACCGCGCTCGCTTGCCAAAACCTCAACCGCACATTTACCGGAATCGAGATCGAAGAAAAATATATCGAGATCACCAAAAAACGCCTCAAGGAATCACAGGCAAATTTGTTTAATCAGGCTTCGTTTTCGAATTAAAAAAATTAAGATTATAAAAAAATACGATGTCGCCGTGATCGGCGGCGGAGTCTTCGACGCAAGCGAACACCCTAGCGGCGCAGGTCGTTTTGAAGAATGTGAAAGGAAGTTGGTTTTAACAAAACTCAATAAATATGGACTTAACTATATTTTTGTCAGCATATTTTTCTTGTATAACAACTATAAATTAGTGTATTTTTCTACAATCACATTTTGGAGAAAAACTTATGTATAAAATCACATCAATTTTCCTTTTATTCATTTCATTTAGTCTTAATATTTTTGCTCAAAAAGATAATTCGCAGAATTTGGAGGACTTTATCGGAACCTGGATTTTGGATGAAAAAAGCAGTTTTAATACTTCTGAAGACAAAGAATATTTTGAAGATTATACCCTTGTTATTTCTCAAACAGACCAAGAAATTAAAATTATTCAAACGTATCTATTTAGAAGTAAATCGTCAGAATACACAATAAATTTATTCACTGATAAACGGGGTGAAGAAAATAAATATGCTGTCAGAAAATACTCGAGAGAGCCGAGGGAATTTCGTGTTTATTGGCTTGAAGATATAGACCTACAATCTAAAACTTACTTCGATAAAGGTAAAATCATCCGTAAGGGAAATGGTAAACCTTCGGGAACACCGCCTTTTGTATTAAAAGAAACCTACAAATTATCAAAAGATGGTAAAACTTTAAAAATTATTACAGAGAAAAGTTATCTTGTAACTGCTGCTTCCAGTAATAACAATCTGGATCGAGAATCCTCCTCTCTAAAACCTTCAGGTTCAGGAACATTTACACTTGTTTTTCACAAAAAGGATTAAATATTACAGAATTTATATGGAATCTTGATACCTATCTATTAAGCAAAATCTTCGTTGCTTCGAGACATAACACGGCGCAGGTTGTTTTGAAGGTTGTGAAAGGCGGTTGGTTTTGAAAAATTGATTATGCAAAACTTAAATCTTTTTGTCTGATCTCATTTTTCATTTCAGTCAGACTTAAATCAAGTATAAGTTTTTCCTTAATGTATTCTTCGATAGTATTAATTCTACTTTATTAGACCACCTCAACATTATTTGGTCTAACAAAGTAGAATTTAGTATCTAATTTTTTAAGGTTACTTAGCCTGCATATTGCCTAATTCAAAATTTTTCCTTGCTTTCCGTTTCGGTTTTGATATAACCTTAAGATACAACTGAATGACTGTTCATTCACCGACGATTTGCCGCTTGAAATTCTTTAACGGCAAATCCCGAAATTAACTATAAAAAACTTAAAATTTATGACACGTTCCGTTCGTACAAATGGTCAGGCTCGCGCCGTTGTTCCCGATAAACGCGAAGCGATTTTGCGGGCGGCGATCAAGGTTTTTGCCGGAAAAGGCTACTTTAATTCAAAGGTTGCCGATATTGCCAAAGAAGCCGGAATCGCCGACGGCACGGTTTATCTCTATTTCAAAAGCAAAGACGAAATTCTGCATTCGATTTTCGACCGCGCGATGGAAGAATTTATCCGCATCGGAAAACACGAGATTGCCGAAATCGAAGACCCGCAGGAAAAATTGCGGCGGGTTGCCAAACTTCATCTCGAAAAATTGGGCGCAGACCGTGATATGGCGATCGTTTTTCAGGTCGAATTGCGCGGTTCGACCAAATTTATGGAAGAATTTTCCGCCGCCGGTTTTGCCGATTATCTCGAAATAATCAGCGAAATTTTCGAGGACGGGCAAAAAAAAGGCGTTTTCCGAAAAGGCTTAAAGCCGATTGTCTGCGCGAAAATTCTCTACGGTGCGTTGGACGAAATGGTCACGAACTGGATTTTGTCGAAAAAATCCTATCCGCTCGCGCCGATGGCGGATGTCGTTCTGGAAATCTTTTTCGGAGGCGTTTTGCAAAAATGAAACAAGAAACACAAACAAAAAGCGCGCAATCCAAACTCCGCGATCCGCAGGTAAAAGAGCGCATCCCGCTCTATTCGGACGAGCCGCGCACACTGGCGGAATTGTTTCGGAAAGCGGCTGAAAAACATAATCGCAAAGATGCTCTTAACTATAAAAAAGGCGACGAATGGATTCCGATATCTTCGGACGAGATGATTGCGCGCGCCGAAAATATCGCGCTCGGTCTCTACTCGCTCGGGCTTAGAAAAGGTGACCGCGTCGCTCTGCTTGCGGCAAATTCGCCCGAATGGACTTTGACGGACGCGGGCTGTCAATTCGGCGGTTTTCTGGACGTTCCGATCTACACGACGCTTGCCGAAAATTCCGTCTGCTACGTCATCAATGATTCGGGTGCGCGTGTTTTTTTTATTGAGGATAAAGAAACATTCGAGCGCATCAGTAAGATTTTTTCCGAATGCAATACGCTTGAAAAGCTGATCTTCTTTAATTATGAAGGCGTTTCCGAAGAAAATTCGATGTCGCTTGCCGAACTCGAAAAACGCGGTGCGCAATTGAAAGACGAACAGCCCGATTTGATTGCTGAGCTTTCCGAAGCGATCAAACCCGAAGATATTGCGACGCTCATTTACACTTCCGGCACGACCGGCGAGCCGAAGGGCGTGATGCTTTCGCATACGAATCTCGTTTCAAACGCGATCGATGCGGGCGGGGAATTTACTTTTTCGGCGGACGACAAACCGCTTTCCGTTCTGCCGCTCTCGCACGTTTTCGAGCGTTCGGGAATGTATCTCTATATTTTAAATGGAATGGCGGTGCATTATGCCGAATCAATCGAAAAAGTTGCGGAAAACTTAAGCGAAGTAAAACCGACGATCTTTGTCGGCGTGCCGCGAATTTTTGAAAAGGTTTACGCCAAGGCAAAACTCAAAGCCGCGCAGGAAAGCCCGATCAAGGAAGCGATTTTCGATTGGGCAATCGAAGTTGCCAAAGAATACGCGCTGCAAATGGAAAAAAAAGCGGAAATTTCGTATTTTCTGGCAGTCAAACACACCATTGCCGATACGCTCGTTTTTTCAAAACTCCGCGCATTTTTCGGCGGAAATCTGCGTTCCTGCATCACGGGCGGCGCGGCACTCTCCGACACGATTTATCTGATTTTCACCGGCGCGGGAATTTCGATTCATCAAGGCTACGGCTTGACCGAAACTTCGCCTGTGGTTACGACCAATACGGCTCTCAATGCGCGGCTCGGCTCGGTCGGAAAAACGATTCGCAATGTGCAGATTCGCATCGCGACCGACGGCGAAATCGAAGTTTCCGGACCGAATGTAATGCTCGGCTATTACAACAAACCCGACGCGACCAGGGAAGTTTTCACTGAAGACGGCTGGTTTAAGACGGGCGACATCGGCGAGATTTCCGGCGACGGTTTCTTGCGAATCACCGATCGCAAAAAAGAGCTTTTTAAAACTTCGGGCGGAAAATACATCGCGCCTTCGCCGATCGAGCAAATGATCAAAAGTTCGCGTTTTGTCAGTCAGGTCGTCCTCGTCGGAAATGAACGGAATTTTCCCGCCGCTTTGATCGTTCCGAGTTTTGAAGAACTCGAGCATTTTGCCAAATCGGAAAATTTAGACCTGAAAACGCCGGAAGAATTTTGCGAACATCCGACCGTTCTGGAATTGTTCGAACGCGAAATCGAAAAGGCTTGCGAAAGTTTGTCGCGCTATGAAAGAGTAAAGAAAATCGCTCTGCTCGAAGAAGAATTAACGGTCGAAGGCGGCGAACTCACGCCGACTCTGAAAGTAAAACGGCGCATCGTCAGTGAAAAATATAGCGAAATAATCGAAAAAATCTACACCGATGCAGATAAGAAAAAGCCGTAAACGAATTTGTTTCGCTCACGGCTTTTCATTTTTTCGATACAAAGGCAGTTTTTTCCCGCTACGGTTGTAGATCGGTCGGTTGTGCTTCCTTTCGGATCGATTTCACTTCTGCAAAAAACTACTTTTTCCGTATAGTAGTCGAGCAGCGATAAAATTACCTTCCTTTCAGATTGGCAGCCGTAAAGCCGCCCCGGATTGATTTATCGCCTTCGGAGAGAATAACTTCGCCGCTGACTTTTTCGTCTGTTACGGAAATAATTTTTACCTCGCCTTTTGTCTTGTCGGGAACGTGAACGATATAGTCTCCTTTTTTACGAACGGAGATGGCATTGTGGCTGATGGTGTCGGGCTGAAAGACTCTGGTGTCAGCCATCGGATAAGTTTGGACCTTGAGTTGATTCGACTCGGCAAAATCCTTTTCGCCATTAAGCGTAAAGCAAACCTTTATTTGTTCTTCATCTGATACTTGAATTGAGTGCAGATCCATCCATTTCTGCACTTTTGCCAAATCCATTTCAAAATTAGCCAGACAAACTAAGTGCCTGGTGACTTTTCCCGACTCGGTCTGGTCGGCGTAAGTAGCAACCGCGCCGGATTTGACCTCGATTGTTTTGTCCATTCTGTGATTTTTCAGAATGAGTTCTGATCTGGTTTCCGGCTCATGATTTCCGGTAGTTTCAGACGTTTTTTTGCCGTCGGCAGTTTCGTTGACTGCTCCGCATCCGGACAGCACTGTTAAACCTGCCGCAAAAATCAAACTTATTAAAATGTTTGTTTTCATATTCTTCCTCATAACCTTCAGATTTTCTTTTTTTTCCTTTTTCCAAATGATCTTTTCAGCTCACTCAAACAAATTAGCCGCTCGCCGTCAGCCGTTAAAAGCAAAAACGGCTATTCTCAAATTGTCATTCCAATTATATTTCCCACTTGATCTACTTCAGCTCACTCTTGGTATTTTCATCCGAGTTATTTTTCGCGTTTTGCTGTAAAGCCCCCTTTGATGGAATTTCCTTTTTCATCCGTGATGTCAATCGTGCCGGAGATTGATTCATCCGTCACTGTCGTCAGGGTTACTTTCCCCTGCATTTTGTCGGCATTCAGCTTGATGCTTTGACCTTTTCCGTCAGCGCCCTGAAAGATATAAGTCGAATGAACGACGTTATAAAAATCCCGGCTGTCCTTTCTCGCATTATAGTCGCCTTCTCTGACCGGAGTGGTTTCGTTTGTTCCCTGCGCGCCTTCGACTCTGAAAGAAATTCCGAGTTGTCCATCGGCGGAAGGTCGGTCGCCTTTTTTTTCAAGACTCGTTATTTCAAAGAAAACGCTTTGACTCGTCCCGCTTGTGGAATTGGTTTTGGTAACGTTTACCCAAGACGTTTTCGGTTCAAAGGTCTGCTCATTTCCGTTGAACTTCACTTTAATTTGGTTTTTGCTGCCGCCCAATCCGCCGCAAGCGACGAGAAATATTGAAATTCCGCAAAAGACAATTAAGATAGTTTTTTTCATTTTTTCCTCCAAAATTTATTTCAATTTGATATAACCGATCGTCGTCTGATTATC
>CAYUGW010000295.1:0-5693 GCA_964444245.1 uncultured Blastocatellaceae bacterium
TAATCGAGAACATAAACGAGTTCGTCGAAAACGAGCAGATCGTATTCGCCGCTTCGCATTTTTTCGACGCACAACGCCCAGGTTTCTTCGCTGGTTTTAATATCCTGCGCCGGATCGTTGGTGTCCCACGTAAAACCGTCGCCCATTGTGTGGATTTCAACGCCGAGTTTTTCGAGCGAAAAATGCTCCCCGTAGCGGTCGGTTTTGGATTTCATAAACTGGATCATACAGCATTTCAAACCCTGTCCGGCGGCGCGAACCATCAAACCGATGGCGCAAGTCGTTTTCCCTTTGCCGTCGCCGGTGTTGACGATCAACAAACCTTTCGTCTTTTCCTGATAATCTTCGCGCCGCCATTTGTAACGCTTTTCTTTTGCCATTGTTTTTAAGTCTGTCGAGTCTGTTGAGTCTGTCGAGTCTGTCGGGTCTGTCGAGTCTAAATGACTCTTGACTCAATAGACTTGAATGACTCGATAGACTCGATTGACTGGTTTAAGCTAAAAGCAAATCACTCTCGACAAAGTTTTCGCCGGCTTTTTCGACGGCGAAGAGCAGTGCCGTCACGATTTTGTTTTCGAGTTCGTCCCAATCGCCTTCGACGCGGCAGCCCGCTGCGTTTTTATGTCCGCCGCCGCCGAATTTTTCGGCGACTCGGGCAACATTGATATTTCCTTTCGAGCGCAAGCTGACGCGATAGGCGTTCGGCTTGACTTCGCGCATATAAACGACTGCCTGAATTTCTCTGGCGGAAAGCGGAATGTTGACAAAACCGTTGTTGTCGCCGTCAGTCGAATCGGAGATTTCCGACATTTCGAGCGTTTGCCGCATCCATGAGACACTTCCGCTCTCATCGCGTTTAACGGTTGCCAAAACCTGGCGCATCAAATCGATTCTGCTCCACGAATATCCGTTATAGACAGCTTCGGAAATTTTTGCGGGTTTTACGCCGACTTTGACGAGTTCGGAGGCGACCTTCAGAGTTCTTTCGGTTGTGTTCGGAAAGTGAAACGAGCCGGTGTCGGTAACAAGTGCGAGATAGACGCATTCGGCGATTTCTTTGGTGACGCGTCCGCCGATTGCTTTGCAAAGATTGTAGATCATTTCGCCGACTGCCGAAGCGGTCGCGTCAATCCAATTGACGTTGCCGAAATGCTCGCAACTCGAATGATGGTCAATATTTATAACCATCTGATTTTCGAGATTTCTAATGCCGGGACGATCTATATCGGAACATTCGATGACAAAAATCGCATCGTATTTTCCGTTGACTTCGGCGACTTTTTTAACTTCGCTGGCACCCGGAAGATCTTTATACGAAGACGGAATTTCGTCCCTCAGAAGAACCTCTGCGTTTTTGCCTAAAGAAAGCAAAAGCCAGTATAAACCCAAAGAAGAGCCGATTCCATCGCCGTCCGGTCTGACGTGCGTAGTAATGGCAAAATTCTGCTTATTTTCAATTACTTCAATTACTTGACTTAACACTAATTAAATCTTTGAAAAACGTGGGCGTTTTTCAAGCCTTCCTTCAAAAAAATTTCCCTTATGTTATATCCTTGAGCAATTTATCAATTCGAGCGGCATTTTCTTCGACCGTATCCCGCGCAAAATGTATCTGCGGGGCGTGTCTGAGATCGAGATTTAGGGCAATCTGCTGCCGTACGAAAACCGCAGCATTTTGCAGAGCCTTTAATGCTTCCTTGATTTCATTTTCATCGCCTTCAACGACGACAAAAACCTTAGCATCACGCAGATTTTCCGACACGCGAACCTCTGTCACCGTAACGGCAATCAATCGCGGGTCTTCGAGTTCATAACCGACAATTTCGGTTATCTCCTCACGTAAAACTTCTGATAATCTTTCTGAACGACGCATATTTTCTTAATAGTCTATTGAGTCTGTCGAATCTTTCCAGTCTGTCGAGTCTAATGTCTCATGACTCAATAGACTCAATAGACTCGACAGACTCGCTAGACTTTTAAAGCTCTGTCGGCGCGATTTGTTCGATGACGTAGGCTTCGATCTCATCGCCAACCTTGATGTCATTGAAATTAACCAGACTGATACCACATTCAAATCCCTGACGAACTTCATTCGTATCGTCTTTAAATCGTTTGAGCGATGAAATATCGCCCGTCCAAATCACCACGCCGTCGCGGATCAGCCGCGCTTTTGCCTGTCGGCGAATAAGCCCGTCGGTAACGCGGCAGCCCGCAATCGTTCCGACTTTGGAAACTTTGAAAATATCCTGCACGAGTGCTTTTCCGAGAATTTCTTCCTTCTCGATCTTGTCCAGCATTCCGATCATCGCCGCCGTAATTTCCTCTTCGACCTTATAAATGATCGAATGCAGACGAATATCAACTTCTTCCTGACGGGCGACATCCGCCGCTCTCGATTCGGGTCTGACATTGAAACCGATGATGACAACCGCCATCGCATCGTTATCCGATTGCGTAGCCGAAGCCAGCAGAACGTCCGATTCGCTGATCGCGCCGACACCGGAACGAATAACGCGAACCTTGACCTTTTCGGTCGAAAGTTTTTCGAGCGTTGACCGCAGAACTTCGACCGAACCTTGCACATCGGCTTTGAGAACGACAAGAAGTTCTTTAATTTCCGCCAGTCCGAGCGATTCGATACCGCGTTTCGTCGTTTTGAGCATCGCCAGTTGTCGTGCTTGCAGTTGTCTCTGTCCGGCGATGGTTTGTGCTTTATCAATATTGGAAACCGCCTGAAAAACGTCTCCGGCTTGCGGAACGCCTTGCAGACCGAGAACCTCAACCGGAGTTGCCGGCGGTGCTTCCGTTACGATTTCTCCGCGATCATTAAACATCGCCCGAACCTTTCCGTAATACTGCCCGACGATAAACGGATCGCCGACGCGCAGAGTTCCCTGTTGTACCAGAACCGTAGCTACCGAACCGCGACCTTTATCGAGTTTGGCTTCCAGGACAACGCCCGAAGCACGCCGCGTCGGGCTGGCTTTCAGTTCCAAAATATCCGCCGACAGCAGAACGGTTTCGAGCAGAGTATCGAGATTGGTGCGCTGCTTTGCCGAAACTTCGACCATTTCCGTTTCGCCGCCCCAATCAATCGGCTGCAAACCTTGTGCGGCAAGTTCTTGTTTAACTTTATCAATGTTCGCATTCGGACTGTCAATTTTATTGATCGCCACGATCATCGGAACTTTTGCCGCTTTCGAGTGTTCGATTGCTTCGATTGTCTGCGGCATCACGCCGTCATCCGCCGCGACAACCAGAATAACGACATCGGTCGCTTTTGCTCCGCGCGCACGCATCATCGTAAAGGCTTCGTGTCCGGGCGTATCGAGGAAAACGACGCGGCGTTTTTCTTTAGGATTGTCCGGATTATCAACATAAACGCTGTATGCGCCGATATGCTGCGTAATTCCGCCGGCTTCACCTTCGGCGACATTATCCGAACGAATCGCGTCGAGAAGCGAAGTTTTACCGTGATCAACGTGTCCCATAACGGTTACGACCGGCGGACGCGGAAGTTCTTCATCATCGGCATCTGCGGCGATAATTTCCTCGTATTCCTGTTCGATAACCATTTCCTCAAACGGCACAAAACTGACATCATAACCGAAATTCACACCCAATTCTTTTGCCATCGGCTCGCCGATCGGTTGATTGAGCGTGGCAAAAATACCGCGTTTGACTAAAAGCTGCACAATATCGCGCGGCGTAACGCCGAGTGCTTCGGAAAATTCACGAATCGTCGCTCCTTCGGTCAGGCGAATTTGTTTGAGTTTGTCTTTATTAATGTCGCCGATCTGGTCAATGATCCGTTCTTCGATGGATTTCGGACGCGGGGCGGCAAACTCTCTTTCTTCAAATCTGCCTTGCGGCTCGAATTTCTTGCCTTTCTTGCCGCCGCGACCGAATTTTTTGCGCTGATCGGCGGGCGGTGTATAAGTAATTTTCGGAGTCGAAGTTTCGCCCGGAGTTCCGCGCAAATCGGGTTTTCGTCCGGCGGGAACATTTCGTGTTTCTCTTTTTTGTTTTGCACGGTCGGTTTTGAGTTTTCCGGTTTTGGTCGGCGTATCGCTGACCACGCGGTCGCCCGGCTTGATTCCTTTATCGAGCGATTCTTTGGTTAGGGTTAGAACCTTCACCTGAGTTCCGGTTCTGGGTGCTAGTGTTTGAGTTTCCACAGATTTTCTTTGGGTAAGTTTTTTGACTTGAGTGCCGTTTGTTTTTTCTTCCGGCTTTTCTTCGGCAACGACTTGTGGCGTTTCTTCTATTTCTTTTATTTCTTCGATTTCTACAACTTCTTCGATCTTTTCAACTTCGGTCGGTGTTTCCGGCTGAGTTTCTACTGGTTCTTCAACAATTTCCGGCTTTTTCTCTTCGATTTCGACCGGCGTTTCTTCCGGTTTTTCTTCGACTGCCTTTTTTGTTAAAACCTTGATCTGACGGCTCGGAGCTTGCGGCTTTTCTTTGGCAGCAACCGGAGTTTCGACTTTTTCAATTGTCGGCTCTTTTATTTCAGACGGTTTTTCTTCCAGAGGCGCAGAAACAGTTTCAGCGGTCGGAATTTCTTCCTTCTTTACCTTTTCGACGGCTTTTTTAATTACTTTAATGGTGCGTTTCGGGGTTGTTTCAGCTTTCGGGAAATATCTGTTACTGATTTTTTCCGCCAATTCCTTGCTGACGGAATTCGACGGCACACTGACATCTGCACCTTCACGGCGCAGTTCTTCAATGATTCGTTTGGTATCTTGTTTAAGTTCTTTTGCTAAATCGTAAACCCGAACTTTTTTTCCTACTGCCATATTTCTCGTATAGATATTCAAATTACAGCAATTTACGATTAAACAAATTTTGTGTTTTTTATTTTCGCTTAATTCATAAATTACAAATTTTCTTGATAGTTATTTAACAGAATTCTCATCTGCTTCCTTTTCCGCCGGTTCGGTTTCTTCCGAAACAATTTCGGTTTCATCCGTTTCTTCTATGACAACTTCCGTTTCAGTCCCTTCCGCAGCTTCCGCTGTTTCAACCGCCGCCGTTTCTTCCGATTCGGTTTCATCCTCTTCCGCTGTCTTTTCAGTCGCTTTCGCAGTTTCAGCCTGAGCAGTTTTTGCTTTGACGACTTCCTTCGCGGCTGAAAGAATGCCTTCGGCTTCGTCAAGACTGATGTCAAGAAATTCAACCAGATCGTCAACCGTAGTTTCGGCTAATTTCTCGACATCTTCGATGCCTTTTTCCTTTAAAGTATCGGCTTGCGTAACCGAAACGCCCTGCAGAGCCGTGATCGGTACGGCTTCGCCAGCCGCCATCATTTTACCCATTTTCAGTGCAATTTCCTTCTTCAGAAGATCTTCGCTGATGATGTCAATATCCCAACCGACAAGTCTTGTCGCGAGGCGAACATTTTGACCGCGTTTGCCGATTGCCAACGAAAGCTGATCTTCATTGACGATCACTTCCATTTTGCGGTTATTAATATCGGTGATCCGAACTTGACTGACCTTTGCCGGACTAAGAGCGTTTGCCGCAAACACCGAAGGTTCATCAGACCATTCGATAATATCGATTTTTTCGCCGCGCAGTTCCTTGATAATCGATTGAACGCGCGAACCCTTCATACCGACACACGCGCCGACCGGATCAACATCCTTTTCATTCGATGCGACGGCGATTTTAGCGCGGTCGCCCGGTTCGCG
>CAYUGW010000296.1:0-2876 GCA_964444245.1 uncultured Blastocatellaceae bacterium
CCGCAGTTTTGGAAAACGACTGATTTTGCGTCCGTATTTTCGGCAACGACCGAAATCAATTCATTTAAGTTTTCGACCGAGCCGAATTCGTCGCTGTCGCCGTGAACGAAAAGAATCGGTTTGCGCACGTTTTTCAAAAATGAAAAATCGTATTTATCAACCGGCGTTCCGAGGCTGACGAGGCGAACTACGCGGTCGTCATTCATTGTCGTTTGCGTGCCGACATACGAACCGAACGAAAATCCGGCGAAGGTGATTTCCTTGTTCGGATAATTTTCGGTCAAATACGAAAGCGCATCTTTTACATCTTGTTTTTCGCCGTTGCCGTCGTCGTGCTGTCCGGTTGATGCGCCGACACCGCGAAAATTAAAGCGCAAAGTTACAAGTCCGGCATCGAGAAACCCTTGCGCGGCGCGGTAAACAACCTTATTGTGCATCGTTCCGCCGCCCAAAGGATGCGGATGACAAACCAGCGCAACGCCTTTGGCTTCGCCCTTCGGCTCTTTCAAAATCGCTTCCAGTTTTCCGTGCGAAGCAGGTATAAATAAATTTCCTTTTGGATACATAAGTTAGATTTTAGATTTTAGATTTTGGATTTTAGATTAGCAAATTTGTTTATCGAATATCTTTTAATTTCAGATTTCAAATTTCAAATTTCAAATTAAATCCGGAATCTGATATCTGGAATCTGAAATCCGGAATCTGAAATCTGAAATCAATTCTCAAGCACGAAAACAAATAGATTCAAATTTAACTAAATTAAAAGCCTCGATGACGCTGGCGCGGCGGACTTCGGGCGGCAGATCGTTTTGAAAACGCCCCAGATCAAAGGCATTTTCAAAATTTTTCCAGCGGCGCGAAAGCAGATTTCGTATCTCTTTTTCCGAAAATTGCCGCTCAGATTCAGCGATTTCAGATGATATTTCGACAAAAAACTCGTTATGCGCGAAAACTAATGTTTCATTTACATTTTCCAGTAATTCGGCGAGAGCTTTGCCGTAAACTTCGCCCGCGCAATGAAAAAGCAGAGTTCGCTTTTCCGCATCTTTTTCCGTTTGAATATTGACCAGCGGCATTTTGCCTTTTTCATCTTCGGTCGGAAAACCCAATTCCTGTGCCAACGCTTTGGTCAATTCTGCGGATTTGACGCGCCAATTCCATTTTTGCGGTGCTTTGCGGGCGTTTTCGGCGCGAGTGTCGGCGCGGGTTAAAATTTTTCGCCCCTTTGTCGCGGTTACGCGGCGAGCGTGTCCGCCCATTAGAAAAGTGCTGCCGATTTGCATCCGTGAATCGATATAACCGACGAGTCTTCCGGTCATATCGTCAATCACGACCGAACTTTCATTCGTGCCGGACATATTGCTGTAAAGCGTGCGTTCTTCGTAAAGTTTTTCCCAGATTTCGCCCGCCTGCAATTGTTTTCCGCCGTGCATCGCAGGTTTGAAAAAACCTTTCTCCAACATATTTGCAACAATTCGGTCATATTGATTTTTGTCAATCAGCGGCTCACCCTGCGGCGTGGCGAAAAGCTCGTAAGCGTGTTCGGTGTCGAGTTCGCTGTATGTCGTTTGTTTCAAATACGAGCAAAGCTGCTGAACGACGACCGACGGGCGAAACGCCAAACCGCTGTCCGAACCTAATAATTTCATTGTTTCCGAATCCGAATTTTGCGCGGCGCGAATAAAGACTTGGAAAATCGCTTCTTCGGTTAAATTCCGGTAAAAACACGCGACATTCGTGCGTTTCGTGCGGCGGTTTCCGCGTCCGATTCTTTGCAGAAAAGAACTCAGATTGTCGGGCGCACCGATCAGTAAAACCAGATCAACATCGCCGATGTCTATGCCGAGTTCGAGCGTCGAGGTCGCAAAACACAAAGCCGCGCCGGTGCGCGTGAATTTTTCTTCCGTCTGACGGCGAACGCTTGCGCTCAAATTCGCGTGATGCACCAAAACCTCTTCGCCGAACGGCAAACTGCCGCGCAGTAAATTTACCCATTCTTCGCATTCCGCACGTTTTTGACAAAACGCCAGAACTTTTCTGACGTTCCGCTCTTTGAAGCTCGCAAAAAGTTCGAACAGAGAATTTTTGCCCTCCATCTCGAAAAGTTCGGCATCAATCGCACGTTGTCCGCCCGTTTGAATCAAAACCGGATTGATAAAGTATTTGTCGGCAACATTTACGGGATTTTGCATCGTCGCCGAAAGAGCGCAGAATTGAATTTCGTCGGTTTTGGAATCGCCCTGTTTGAAAGCGTATTTTCTCAATCTTCGCAAACGATTGAGCAAAATCCGCAATTGATCGCCGCGCGGCGTGTTGTCGTAAAGATGGAGTTCGTCCAAAATGACGGCGCGAATATCGCGCAGCATTTTCGGGCGGTTTGCCAGCATCGAATCGAGCGATTCGGGCGTTGTAATCAGAAATTCCGGCGGACGATTCGGTTTCAGCGCCGGTTCGTCGCCCGTTTTAACCGCCAAACCGATTGCCAGCTTTGCCAGAGGCTGTTCGATGCGCCGCGCAATATCACGCGCCAAGGCACGCGTCGGCACGAGATACAGAAATTTTACGGTCGCCGTTTGTTTGCTTTGATTAAACTTAAATCGCTGCGTTTGAAAGCGTTCGAGAATCGGAGCTAACGCCGCTTCGGTTTTTCCGCTCGCCGTCGCCGCCGCCAAAACGCAATTTTTCCCATTTAACAAAGGCTCGAGCGCAAGTTCCTGAATCGCGGTCAACCGTCCGAAACGCGACAAAAAAGCATCGAATGTGTGCGGCAAAAGTTCCATTAGATTTCAGATTCCGGATTTCAGATTCCGGATTCCGGATTTCAGATTCCGGATTTCAGATTCCGGATTTAATTTGGAATTTGGAATCTGAAATCC